>JAGWSK010000289.1 GCA_028869355.1 Alphaproteobacteria bacterium
GCTGAAGCCGCTTCAGTTCCAGCCGCATGCGTTCGCGCAATCTCGCATCAAGATTGGAAAGCGGCTCATCGAGCAGCAGCAGATCCGGTTCCATGACAAGCGCACGCGCCAGAGCCAGGCGCTGCTGCTGGCCTCCGGACAGTTTCGTTGCCTCGCGTTCGGCGAATTCTCCAAGCCCCATTGCATCTAGCACGCGCATGGCGCGGTCACGGATCGCCTGAGGCGACAGCCCGCCACGCACTTCCAGGGGAAAACTTGCGTTCTTCAGGACCGTCATATGCGGCCAGATGGCATAGGACTGGAACACCATGCCGAAATTGCGCCGGTTGAGAGCGACAAAAATATTCCGGTGGGCGGAGAACATGACCCGGCCGCCGGCCTGGATTTCTCCTGCAACCGGCCGCTCCAGTCCCGCGATGGACCTGAGCGTCGTGGTTTTGCCGCAGCCGGACGGACCGAGCAGGGTAAACAGCTTTCCTTTCGCCACCTCGAACGAGATGTTGCGCGCCGCCTGTACCGGCGCCGTGCCGGTGCCCCGGTATTGGGCACTGATATTCCGGACGCTGAGCAGTTAAACCTCCCTCACGCCAAAACGCCGTCCGAAGATCTGCGCCAGCAGAACAAACACGAACAATGCGCCAATCAGCAGCACGCCAAGCGCCGAGAGCTGCACATATTGGCCGTTCTGCCACATCTCCCACAACACCACGGAAAGAACCTCGCTGTCCGGACTGTACAGCAATACCGAACTGGACAATTCGCGGATGGAAACGATCGCGATGTAGAGCCAGCCTGCCATCAGGCCGGGCTTGAGCAACGGCAGAACGATCCGCCGGAATGCGGTGAACCAGCTTGCGCCGGACAGCGCCGCCGATTCTTCAAGTTCGGCATGGAGCTGCAGCAGCGATGACGAGTTGAACCGCATGCCGTAGGGCATAAACCGCGTGACATAGGCAATCAGCAGAATCCAGATCGTGCCGTAAATCCCGCCCCCGAGCGCAAGATAGGTGACCATGATCGCGACGCCGGCGACGATGCCCGGCATGACCATCGGAAGCGATGCGATGTTATCGAGAACCCAGCGGCCGGGAATTTTTGTGCGCAACACCAGCCAGGAAATCACCGCCGACAGCAGCATCACCACAGTCGCGGCGGCAAGCGCGAGAAAGACGGTGCGCCAGACAATGCCCAATATTCCCGGATAGTTGAGAATGGCGATGTAATTGGCCAGCCAAAGATGGTGCAGCCCGGCGAGCGATGGGGCGCTGTAGAAGCGCTGAAGCGATGCCCATAGCAGCACGAAGAACGGCAAACCTATGGCGAGCAGCGCGTAGAGAATCATAAAGCCGACCGTGGCGTAACGCCAATGCTGCAAGTCGAGCACCCGCGGCCGGAATGCTTTTCCCGACACGGTGGCATAACGCGATCCGTGCCGCGCAAGGCGCGACTGTCCGTACACGCCAACTGAAGTAATTGCGAGAAGCGTCAAGGCATAAGTCGAAGCCAGTCCGGTGTCGCTCGGATAACCCTGCAACGCTTCATAGATCGAGGAGGTGAAAACCTCGATTCCGGCCGGCAAACCCAGCAGAGCGGGATTTTCAAACGACTCAATGGAACGCACGAACAGGATCAGAAAGCCTGCGGCAAGCGCGGGAAACACCAGTTTCAGCGTGACCAGGCGCATGACCTGAAAAGTGGACGCGCCGCTCATCAGCGCCGCCTCTTCCAGCGAAGGATCCATGGATTTGAATGCAGCGCTCATCAGCAGGAAAGCGATCGGCGCGTGCTGAATCCCGTCCACCCAGATCATTCCGGGAAGCGTGTAAACATTGAAAAACACCCGGCTGGTACCGAATGCCTGCTGCAGCAGCAGATTGAGAACGCCGATTCTCGGGCTCGCGAGCATGATCCATGAGGCGGCGAACAGCAGACCCGGTATGACCAGCGGCACCACGGAGATCGCGTAGAACAGCGGCTTCAGCGGAGTGTTGGTGCGTTCATTAATCCAGGCCAGCGTGCTGCCGATGAACAGCGCCAGGGTGGCTGCGCCGCCGGCAAAGATCACCGAGTTCGACAACAATCCGAATGTTTCGGCGGACGAATAGACACTGATGTAATTGGCGAGCGTAAAAGCGGCGGGATGATCGGCATCGGCCGCAGTCTCGAAGCTCTGCCAAATCAGGAAGCACAGCGGGACCAGCGCGATCCACGCGACAATGAGCGCGCAGGCACCGATCACCAGCCATTTGAGGTCCAGACGATGGCGGGTGGTCTCAACCTGCGACAGTGCTTCGGCCGCGGTCATGTTTACCTGCCGCGATCAGTCATGTGCGTGGATATCGGCGTGATCGCCGCGGTGGTGAATCCGTTCGTGGGTGCGATGCGGGTCGTCGTTGAACACGAGAGATTTGATCGTTACGGGCACGGTGTAGGACGGCACCCTGACACGCCCCAGGTCGATGTAATCGAAATCCATCAGCATGACACCATCGATGCAGAGGATTTCGCTTTCGATCCTGAAATCTTCGCGCAGGATGGCGCCGAGCGTCTGCGCGATGTCGCCATCGAGCATCAGATAGATCGGCTTACGCGCTTTAACCTGGTCGGCGAGCCCGGCGGCCAGTCCGCGCGCGCAGGCATTCAGGCGCTCATAGGCGGGCGTACCGCGCCAGCGAAAGGCGAGCGCAATCTCGGCATCCACATTTGCGGCATCGAATCTCTGGCGATGGGCACGGATCGCATCGCGCAGCGCTTGCCAGTCCACATCATCGCCAAAGACGAAATTCGGCTGCAACACCTGCAGATTTCGTTTCGGCAAAAGCGCCCGGGCATTGGAAATGTAACTCGTGTTTCCGGAGAGCTGGACAGTGTATTCAGAAGCGCCCAGTGCAGTGGCGCGGATACATTCACCGGCCGGCAATAGCGGCCAGGGAAACCGGCCGGCGTCAAAACGCCTGCGGATCGCGGCGCCGAGACGACGACCCATATCACCGAAATCGCGCGTCTCACGGCCATAGATATATTCGGCGACACCGCCCGAAGCCATAACACCGGCGATGCCGTCGAACGAAGGCAGCGGTTCGGTGAGATAGAGCGACGCTGCATCGGGCGGAGGATTTGGTGACAGTGCCGCTACCAGAGTGTCTGCCATTCGCTCGGCAACGCGATCCAGTTCCGCCTCCTGCGCGATTGTGCCGGGTTGCCACGCATAGCCTGCGCGATGAGCATGGGTCTGACCGGCAGGATCGAGCCGTACAATGCGCCCCGATGCGTCCACCACCTGCAACCGCCCGCCAATATGCACCGCCGCGGTCGCAATCACCTTCCCCGCCTCGACAACAGCGAGCTTGGTCGTGCCGCCGCCGATATCCATGTTCAGAATTCGTGCGCCGGCTTCGTTCGAAACCCGCGACGCGCCCGAACCATAGGCCGCAAGCATGGATTCCATGTGATGGCCCGCAGTTGCACAAACAAAGTCGCCGCCGGTTTCGGCGAGCATCACCGAAATGGCTTGCGCATTTTCGCGCCGCAGCGCCTCGCCGGTCAGGATCACCGCGCCGGTGTCGATGTCTTTTGCCGTGACCGACGCATCGCGATAGGCCCGGGCGATGATCTCCTTCAATGCGGCATCGTCGATCCGGGTCTCACTCTGATAAGGCGTCAGCGACACCGGCGAGAGAAACAGCGTCTCGCGCGACACGACATAGTAGCGGCTGGTCAGATCTTCCGAGAGCCGCCGAAGATTTATCTTCGAAAAAATCACCTGGGTGCCCGACGATCCGATATCGATGCCGACCGTCGTCAGTGTGACGTGGTCCTGAATCCATAACGGATTTTCTTCGAGCGGCCCCTCGCCTTCGAAATCGTCATGATCGTGGTCGGACTCTTCGTCGTGCTGATGATGCAGCGCGTCGCCGAGCCGATGATCGGCCAGGCCATGGTCGGAGGAGCGAGTGGAGAGGAGCGAGGAACGAGACGAGTCGCCTTTCCTCGCTGCTCGCTCCTCCCCCTTCGCCAAGGCTACGGCGGACCGTGTGTCCCGCAGCTCGCCCGCCGAAGCTTTCAGCGAAGGCGGGTCGTTTCTCGCTTCTCGTTTCTCGTCCTGCGGCGGCACGGTCATAGGCGCGTTGGGAACCTTTGCTGGACTCCTTGAATGATTCGCATTTTGCCGCGAACCGGACAAGCCGAAGGAACC
>JAGWSK010000290.1 GCA_028869355.1 Alphaproteobacteria bacterium
CCGGGCGCCAAGGTGCGCAGCGGCTAGCGTCGTGGTTCCGAAATTCGCCCGATGCCTATATAAGGCGCAGGGCTGAGTTCAGAATCAGAATCGGGACATCAGGTCGAAGGACAGCGCTTGGTTCTCGCCGACTTACAGCCGCGGGTTTCGGTCAAGGCGCAAAGCCGCGACCATCCTGTGGCTGTGGTCGACATCGGCTCCAATTCGGTACGCCTCGTCATTTATCAGGGCGCGTCGCGCGCCGCCCTCGCGCTGCACAACGAAAAAACCATCTGCGCGATCGGCCGCAACATGGTTTCGACCAAACGACTGGATGACGCAGGCATGCAGCTTGCGCTGGAGGCCCTCGCACGTTTCCACGAACTGTGCCGCGGTCATCAGGTGCAGGATGTCGGCGCCGTGGCGACGGCCGCGGCCCGCGATGCCGAGAACGGCGGGGAGTTTATTCGCGCGGCCGAAAAAGCACTTGGTTTTCCGATCCGCATTCTGGCCGGCGAGGACGAGGCCCGGATCGCCGCGGAGGGCACTCTTGCCGGCATACCCGATGCCGAAGGCCTGGTGGCCGATCTCGGCGGCGGCAGTCTCGACATGGTGACGGTGGAGGCGAACCGCACCGGCATTGCCGCGACGCTGCCGTTTGGTCCCTTGCGGCTGATGGATTACGCCGGCGGCAATCTCAACAAGGGGCGCGATCTGGTGGCGCAGACACTTGGTGAGTTCCAGTTGGCGAAGACGCTCAAAGGCAAATCTCTATATGCGGTGGGAGGCATTTGGCGCGCGCTCGCCCATGTCGATATGGCGTGGGAGGAATATCCGCTCAGCGTGCTGCACCAATATGTCATTCCGGCGGGCCGGGCGACCAAGCTGTGCCGGGTGGTGTCCGGGCTGTCGAAGAAATCGCTTGAGAAAATGCGCGTGGTGCCGAAGCGGCGCGCTGAGGCGCTCCCCTATGGCGCGCTGGTCATGGAAGAGATGCTGCGCAGTTTTGCACTGAAAGATGTCGTGGTTTCGGCCTATGGACTGCGCGAGGGCGTTCTGCTGTCGCGGCTGTCGCCCGAGGAAAGGGCCAAGGATCCGCTGATCGAGTTTGTCCGTGATGTCAATTCGCGCGAGGCGCGTAATGATTCGCATGCGGAAGAACTGATTGCGTTCAGCCAGCCGCTTTTCCCGCAGGAAACCGCAGCGATGCGGCGGATCCGCGAGGCCATCTGCTTCCTCTCCGATTGTGCATGGCGCCGGCATCCGGATGACCGCGCGATCGGCGCCTACCGGCAGGTGCTGATGGGCGCTTACGGGGCGGCGGATCATCACGAGCGCGCGGCGATGGCAGCAGCCCTGTATTTCCGCTATGCCGGCGATCGCGCGCTGCCCGAGGACGATGGGGTAGCGTCATTGTTGAATGATGAATCCCTCAATTTTGCGCGGCAGATGGGACTCGTGGCCAGGCTGGCATTCGGGATTTCAGGCTCCCTTCGCGGCATCCTGCCGGCGGCCCGGCTCCAGCTCACGAAGGATGCGGTGATTCTGCATCTGCCGGCCAATCGCAAGGCACTGGCCGCCGAACCTGTAAACAAGCGTTTGGACGTACTGGCGGAAGCCTTCGATAAAAAGCCCCAAATTGCGGTGGAATAGGGTTGTTCTTGCGCGGCATCTGCCGCGCCTGGATGGGCGGCTCCGACCGATTGCGGCGTGAGCCGCAATCGGCGCGATGGAACCAAATGGCGCGCAAAACGCGCCGGTGGCCGCCCATGAATGGGACCGCATGCGGTCTCATTCACCTTTCGGTCAGGAACTGCGAAATTGCTGGCAGAATAAATGCCGGCGGTCGTATCATGCCGACAATCCGCGAGCCGCGGCCGATTCCGGATATGCCGGGCGGTTGCGAGCCGCGGATATGCGGCCCTTGCGCGGCGCGCGGTTTCCGGATGATTTGTGGGACGCGGGCTTTTCGGGCTAAACAGACGGGCAGATAGCCTTGGCAAAGCCGTGTTCAGGCTTTGCGACCAGGAGAATGATCA
>JAGWSK010000291.1 GCA_028869355.1 Alphaproteobacteria bacterium
ATAACCCCAGTCGAACATGCGCGACTTGTGCATGCGTCCGAGGCCGAGCGGGATGTGCAGCCAGGGGTGGCGGTCGGCGCCGCCCGCTTCCAGCAGCAAAACTTGCGCGCCTTCATCTTCACTCAGCCGGTTGGCAAGAACGCAGCCCGCCGACCCCGCCCCGACAATGATGTAATCGTACTGCCTTACTCGCACCCCCGCCCCACGCTGCACTTCTCATGCCCGATTGCCGGCATAGTATACCGGAATAAACCGAACCAGATTTATCGGTCGTGATATGGCCGGCCATTACGCACGACGAGATCCCATGGAACAGATCACCTGGAACGACTTTGCGAAAGTTGAGCTGCGCGCCGGTACAATCATCGATGTTCAGGATTTTCCCGAAGCACGCAAACCGGCGTACAAGCTCACCATCGATTTCGGCGAGTTCGGCACAAGAAGATCAAGCGCCCAGATCACGGACGTGTACAAAAAAGAAGACCTTATCGGCCGTGAGGTCGTCTGCGTTGTGAATTTCCCGCCGAAACAAATCGGGCCGTTTGTTTCCCAGTGCCTCACGACCGGCTTTGCCGACGAGATGGGCCGGGTCGTGCTCGCGCAGCCGGAACGGAACGTTCCGAACGGATCGAAACTGTTTTAGAATATTTTTCACCTCTCCCTTGGGGGTCGAGGGCGTCGCAAATCGCCAGAGGCGATTTGCAGCCCGAGCGGCGGCGCCGCTCGCGCTTACGTAAGTAAGCGCGCATTAGCGGCGCTGGGTGAGGGGTGCGTTCAAAATCACTTGAGCAAGCTGACGCCCATCGTCTGCATCAGCGGTTCATACGTCCATCCAAGCAATTGGGACGTGATCAGCACCGCCCACACGCCGGATAACACCCAGGCGCCTCTTCGCAGGATGGGGGAATTGCGGAATCGCTCGTCCGCCTCTGCCAATCGCAGCCGGTATTTTTGGGAATAGAGTGCCCTGATGGGTGGCAGGGCAATAATGCCAATCACGATCAGGTCCAACGACACGGCAAACCATTGCAAGGGTGTTCCGCTCCACGGAACCGAGAATGCCCTCACTCCATTCACCAGAATCAGCCATCCGCAGACGGCGTACATCGAGAGGCGGAAAGTTTTGACGTTCATCGCCGGTGCATATTGCACCAGTTCCCAAAGCCGTCGCGGCCCAGACCGTGACAAGACGGTGACAACCTCCTTACACCGTTAAAAGCGTGGTAATCGCCATTTGTCAGTCTAAAAATCGATTCGGTCACGGGAGAATGAAATGAAATGCAGGGTTGTGGTTTGCTGCCTTGTCGCCGGCTCAGTGCCGGCCGTTCCTGCAATGGCGGCAAACGCCCCAACTACAGCGACCACCGCCGCGGCGACGCCGGTTGATCTAGAATTCTCGAGCGGGTTCGATTATTCGACAGGGCGGTATGGATTATCCTCCGACACGCGCGTCCTCGACGTGCCGTTCGGCGTAAAATTCCAGGATGGGAATCTCAGACTCGAAGCTTCGATTCCGTATCTGGATATAACGGGCCCCGGCATTTCCGCCGGCGATGTCGTGGTCACCGGCCCGAACAGCAAAATATCGGAACGATCGGGCATAGGCGATCTTGTCGCCACCGGCGGCTGGACTCTTTTCGCGGAAAACGGGCCCATTCCGGGCGTCGAGCTTGCCGGAACGGTGAAACTTCCAACTGCCGGGAGCGGTCTGGGAACGGGAAAAACCGATTTCACCGCGCAGGCGAATCTGTTTCACAGCCTCACCCCGACCACGCTGTTGTTCGGTTCGCTGGGTTATCAGTGGCTCGGCAGTCCGGCGGGATTTACCCTGCTCAGCGGTGTGCGTGTCACAGCCGGCGTGAATTTCAAGCCGCAGGACAATGTCGCGTTCGGCGTACTGCTCGATTACCGCGAGAAATACGAGTCCGCCCTTTCCGATTATGTCAGCCTTGATCCCTATGCGGTCTGGCGGTTTTTGCCGGATCTCGGCATCTCGGCATACGGCATCATCGGTGCGACAAATTCCGCACCGGGATTCGGCGGCGGCTTTCGCCTGATCGCGTATCTCTGACATTTACCAATCGTCACAGCGATGTCACAGCGCATAACGGCGGCCGGTTTGCGCAAACTCAGGTCACTCGAATAAGCCGCAATCTGAGAGCTTTCTCTTAAGAACTCTTGAAGCCGGCCCCTGACATGCTCGTTTGTGATCGATGCATAGCGGAGGAGTCCATGTTTCCAAGATTGGTTTTCGCTCTGGCGGCACTGCCTGTGATTGTGATCGGCGCTGACCCGGCGTTCGGCCGCGGCCCTCCGCCGGGCGCGGGTGGACCGCCGGCGGGAGTAACGGTCGGGCCGCCAGCGGCCGCGCATACGTCGGAGGGAAGTGCGGCAAGCATGTTGGGCGGATTGAACGCCGCCCATGCCAGCGCGAGCGCGTTTGCGCATGCAAACCCCAATTCCATGGTCGGCGATGTTGCGACCTATGAACAGCAGATGGGTTCGGCGCTCGCGCTCACCGATGCCAAGCAGCAGGCGAGCGCCATCACGGCGGCACGCCAACAGCTGGCGTTATCGACCAACAAAACGTTGACGGCATCCGCAGTGACCCGGCTGGATCAGATGCTGGGCATCAAGGGCGCCGATCCTTCGCTCGGAACCAGCCCGTAACCCGATACCGAAGGACGAGATCGAAGCCCCGTGCCATGCACGGGGCTTCATTTTTTTCTGCAGAGCCCGATCGAGATTGCCCGTCGCGGCAGTTTGGCTATCATCCGAACCAGTTGCGTGGGAGGAAAGCGCATGTCGTCATCCGATTCGTCGCGAAGGTCCTTTATCAAAAGCGTGGGCGTTGTTGCCGCCGCGGCGACCTGTGGCGCCGCGGGCGCCAAAGCCCAGGAATACAAGCCGCAGGAACAGAAGAAACTGACGCAGGCCGCCGCCAGGTATCAGGACCACCCGAACGGCATGGATGCATGCGGCACCTGCCCGTATTTCCAGTTTCCGAAAAGCTGCGTTTTGGTCGAAGGCGACATCAGCCCGACCGGCTGGTGCCGCATGTTTACCAGCTTCTCTCCGCTCGATCGCGGCGCCCACCAGTAACAGTGCCTCAAATTGAATTTCGCCTCTCCCCTTGGGGGAGAGGGCGGGGCGCC
>JAGWSK010000292.1 GCA_028869355.1 Alphaproteobacteria bacterium
CGAAGGTCGCGGTGATGGTCATGATCAGGGTGTCGCGATTTTTCACGTGCGACAGCTCATGGGCCAGCACGCCCGCCAGTTCTTCCTGGTTCAAGCGTTGCAAAATCCCGGTTGTCGCGCAGACCGCTGCGTGCTCCGGACTGCGGCCGGTGGCAAAAGCGTTCGGCTGCGGATTGTCGGCGATATAAACCCGCGGCATCGGCAGGCCCGCATTTTCGGACAGCACCCGAACCAGATGCACGAGTTCCGGGGCGCTTGTCTCATCCACCTCCCGGGCTCCGTACATAGCCAGCACCGCGCGATCGGAGTTCCAATACGCGAAAAGGTTGGTCCCGAGCGCGAACAGGAACGCGATCGCCATGCCCGACTGGCCGCCGATCAGGTAGCCGGCGGCGAGAAAAATGGTGGTAAGAGCCGCCATCAAAATGCCGGTGCGGAAAAGATTCACCATGGACATCAATCCGGGATTGCGGTTGGAACGGCTGGTACTGATGTAGTGACCGAAGCCGTGCCGGAAAAGTGCGATGACAACGGACAAGCCCGCGGAAAAGCCCAAATTGCCGCCGGAAGCGCAGCGCGCGCTGGCAGAGGAGGAAGAGCGCCGACGCAAAGCTGCCGAACAGGCAGCGACCGCCATGCCAAGGCCAAAGGAAATTGGCGGGCCTGACGGCCTGGAGCCGACGCGCTACGGCGATTGGGAAAGAAAAGGGATTGTCTCGGACTTTTAGCGCTGGGACACGTTTGCCGTGGTGTCGCCGCGGCGTCCGGCCACCGGCGGATAGGAATTGGCGGCAGGGCCGAGGACCTTCACAGGAGCATTTTCTGTGCCGGCTTTGTCGAAATGCAGCGTGATCAGGAAGCCCTCGCCTTCCTTTAGCGGTGCCTTGAGGCCGACGAGCATCAGATAACGGCCACCCGGGCCCAGGTTGACTGTGCCCCCGGCGGGAATATCAACCGCGGGAGCCAGCGCGAACCGCGGCTGCGCTTGCGGGGTGTCTTCGTGCAATTCGACGGATTTCGCTATTGCCGTATCGATTCCGATCAGCCGGTCCGGGTCTTTGGCGCTGACAATATGCAGGTAAACCGGTGCATTTGGTGCCGATGTTGCTCTGGTCCAGGCTTCCGAAACGTCGACATTGGCCTTCGCGGCCAGCGCCGCGGCGCGCGCCTTGGCCGCCGCATCATTGGGCACGGTTGTGGCGGGGGGATTGGCCCCGGGGGCCGGCAACGGCAAAGTGGCTTGTGCAAACGCCAACGATCCGGACATAAGAATGGCGGCTGCAGCAGCGCCCGATAACGTCAAATTTGTTTTGCTGAAGCCTCGGATTGTCATGGCCTTCTCCTGCGCCGTCCCCAATGCTCGTCGGAACGCAAGCGTCCGACCTCAAATTTGGTTGCAAAATTCGGGATTTGTGTCCCGTCACTCCACGGTCCAGCTTGCGGATATACCCGATTGGGCCGCGTCTGTATGCGGAGAACTTAAGCGATGACGGGGAATTTCCTCATCGGTCTCGCGGTCGCGATGGTCGCGGTGATCCTGCTGGCAGGACTTTATACGCTGTGGGCCGGCGGCGAAGTGTCGCGCAATTGGTCCAACCGGCTGATGCGCATGCGCGTCGTGGCCCAGGCGCTCGCGGTGCTGATCATCCTCGCGGTGCTCTATTTTAGTGGACGTTTCTAGGCTGATCGCGAGCTGTTCCAACACATGCCGGTGATTCGCGGGACTTGAGCCGCGCCAATACCTATGTTCAGTGGTCTTCCGGAAAACAGGGATTGGTCATGAGCAGCGGCAAGACGCTTTACGACAAGATCTGGGACAGCCACCTTGTCCATGAGGCCAAAGGCGAAGCCAGCGTGATTTATGTCGACCGGCACCTTGTCCATGAAGTCACCAGCGCCCAGGCCTTTGGAGGCCTGCGGGAGGCGCACCGTAACGTCCGGCGCCCCGGGCTGACGCTTGCGGTTGCCGACCACAATGTGCCGACGACCGACCGCAGCCGCGGCATTTCCGATCCCGAATCGGCGCACAGCGTGGCGACGCTGGAGCGCAACGCACACGAGTTCGGCATCGAATATTTCGGCATGAACGATGTCCGGCAAGGCATTGTTCACATCATCGGCCCAGAGCAGGGCTGGACCTTGCCCGGGCTGATCATTGTCTGCGGAGATTCTCACACCGCGACGCATGGCGCCTTCGGATCACTCGCTTTCGGCATCGGCACATCCGAGGTCGAGCATGTGCTGGCGACGCAGACGCTGCTCACTACGCGTTCGAAGAACATGCGCGTGAGTGTCGAAGGCAAATTGCCCGTGGGTGTCACCGCCAAAGACATGATCCTTGCCATCATTGCCAAAATCGGAACCGCGGGCGGGACCGGTTATGTCATCGAATATGCCGGCGAGGCGATTCGCGCGCTGTCGATGGAAGGCCGGATGACCGTCTGCAACATGTCGATTGAGGCCGGTGCCCGCGCGGGCCTGATTGCACCCGACGACACGACGTTCAATTATCTTCGTGGCCGCCCGCGTGCGCCCAAAGGCGGTACCTGGGAAGCTGCCATCCGCTACTGGCGCACGTTGAAATCGGACGACGACGCCAAATTTGATGCCGAGGTGCGGCTGAAGGCCGCCGATATTGTGCCGATGGTGACGTGGGGCACGAGCCCGGAACAGGCGGTGCCGGTAACCGGGAAAGTGCCTGATCCCGCGGGCGAACCGGATCCCAACCGGCGCGAAGGCATGCTGCGCGCTTTGTCCTATATGGATCTGAAGCCGGGCACGCCATTGCGTGAGGTCAAGATTGACCGCGCCTTCATCGGTTCATGCACCAATGGCCGGATCGAAGATTTGCGCGAAGCCGCCAAAGTCGTCGAACACGAACTTGCGCGCGGGCACAAAGTCGCGCCGCATGTCGGCGCCATGGTGGTGCCGGGTTCGGGGCTGGTGAAACATCAGGCGGAAGAGGAAGGCCTCGATCGAATTTTCGTCGAAGCCGGAT
Organism: Alphaproteobacteria bacterium; assembly: GCA_028869355.1. Classification (GTDB taxonomy): domain Bacteria; phylum Pseudomonadota; class Alphaproteobacteria; order Micropepsales; family Micropepsaceae; genus CAIYRG01. Next base: position 2,999 of record JAGWSK010000292.1, read on the forward strand.
TTGAATGGCGCGAAGCCGGCTGTTCGATGTGTCTGGCGATGAATGCCGACCGGCTGGATCCGGGGCAGCGCTGCGCCTCGACATCGAATCGCAATTTCGAGGGGCGTCAGGGCCGTGGTGGGCGCACGCACCTGATGAGCCCGGCCATGGCGGCGGCGGCGGCAATCGCCGGCCACCTCGCCGACGTGCGGGAGTTTCAATAGAAGCCGGGTTAACGGCATGAAAACAATCCCTGTAACAATCACCTCGGATTTCATCTGCCCGTGGTGTTTCATCGGTGAGCGTCGTCTGACGCGCGCGGCTGCGAAATTGTCCGAAGATCAGCGCGAGCAAATTCGGCTTGAAATCACCTGGCGTCCATTCGAGCTGAATCCCAATATTTCCCCCGATGGCATCGACCGTCGCGCTTACCGGATCGCGAAATTTGGCAGCTGGGAATACAGCCAGCGGCTGGACGCGCATGTCATTGAGGCGGGAAAGCCGGACGGAGCGATTTTCAATTACGACCGTATCTCGCGCACTCCGAATACCCGGCGCGCGCATCGTCTGGTGTCGTGGGTGACACGCAACGGCAGTGACGCAGATTCCCTCGTCGTCCGGCTGTTTGAGGGTTATTTCATTGACGGCCGCGATCTCTCGTCGCCTGCAGAACTCGCCGGCATTGCCGGGACAGCAGGCCTGCCTCGCGATGCGGTGGTGGCATTTCTCGCGAGTGACGAAGGCACGGATCAGGTCACTGCCGCCGAGGCCGAAGCGTACCGGAACGGGATACACAGCGTACCGGATTTCCGCATCGGATCGATCGGCTTTTCCGGGGCGCAGCCGATTGAGATTATGAGCGAGGCTCTTCGCCGCGCGGGCACGAACAGTCTGGGTCAGTAATACAAAGCCTATTTGATTTTTGCATAGGCAGCCGCTCTTGAGTGAAGTGACGCGGCAAAGTTTCGAATACTCAGTTCCTTATTTGGCTGCGCGAACCTACCTTTCATGCCGTTCACCGAATTGCTGGTGAAGAAGCACGCGGAATCGTACAAACGCTCCCGGACCATGCGTGCACAGACAAGCTCGTAGCGGCGAGCGTAGCTGAGTTCCTGAAATTCCTCATCAACCGTGTAAGGCTCAAGTGCGATGCGCTTAGTTCCCCTTAAGCTAGCGGCGCACTCTTCCAACATGAACAAGTATCCGAGCCATGGCTTCGCGCTGGGTGCGAACGTGCCCTTGCTATACGCCATCCAAAAGTCGGTTGCATTTCCCAACGCCTCTTCGACTCGATTGTTGAAGTTGTTGCCAAAGCTGCCGACTTGGCTCTTTACTTCGACGACCGCGATCAAATCATTACCGCTGAGCACGACAACGTCCCACTCTTTGCATGGGCGAAAATAACCGGGAAGCGTACGAGATTTTTTCACCGTCGTATGGACCCGAACTTCCCAGTTCGGCAACTCGGCATCCTGAACGATCGCGGCGATCAGGCGCACGAACCCATCGGCGTGCTTGCCCCCGGTTACAGCTTGTCTCTCACCTGCATCTTTGGCCCCAGACTTCGTGCCCTGCTTATCGCGTTGCGTCGATCTTGTGCGCCAAAAGTGACGGACTCCTTCTGAAAGGAGATCTTCAACGTCGATCATTGTCTCGTGATTGTCGCGCGTCGAAAAAGTCCGCTGGTCTCACGTTCAATGCGTTTCTCCGCATATTCGAGGTAGTGCGGATCAATTTCGACTCCGATGCTGTTGCGCCCCGATTTAAGCGCTGCGAGAGCCGTCGTCCCGGTGCCAAGAAAGGGATCGAGCACGGTATCGCCGACGAAACTGAACATGCGGATCAGGCGTTCGGCCAATTCGACCGGAAATGGCGCAGGATGATCTCGCGTTGATGCACCTGTAATTCCGGACCAAACTTGCTGGAACCAGAGTTTGTGCTTTTCGGCCGGAATCACGGACATTATGCGTGTCGGCACCGACGGACTTCTGTACCCGCCCGGCTTCCGCAGCATGAGGATGTATTCGATATCATTTTTTATGACCGCATTCGGTTCGTAGGGTTTACCGAGGAAGCCGCCTCCGTTGCCTTCAGCTTCGTAAGCCGCATTTGCAATTTTGTGCCAAATGATCGGCGCGAGATTGGAAAAACCAATGGTCCGGCAACGTTCTTGGATACTGGAATGGAGCGGAACGACGGTGTGCTCACCTTTGTTCTCGCGTCTGGACAGACAGACATCGCCAACGACGCAAACCAGTCTTCCGCCCGGCACAAGGCACCTGAGGCAATGGCACCACACACGGTCGAGATGCTCAAGAAAACCGTCATAGTCATCTATATGACCGAGTTGATCCGGTACCTCCCGATAGCGCTTCAGATTCCAGTACGGTGGTGATGTGACGATGAGGTGGACAGACGAATCCGGCAGAAAATCCATGCGTGTCGCATCCGCCTGATTCAGCCGATGAAACGTGTGCATTTGAGGCAGCGTGGCCTCGATGTCCGCGGTTGCTTTGGCATTTTTCGCAATTCGCGGAAGGTCCGTTTGGTGATCGATGATCGCGCCTACGCTCGCAGGGATCAGTCTTTCGATTCCGATTTCAATCTTGGTCATCACACATGCTTCCCACAGAACTTAAGCCGATTCTCGCGACCCGAACGTGATCGCGAGGAAATCCCCAACAATTATAAGAACAAATCAAGAACATAGGCAACGACCAATTGCCGGGGGCTGCTCAACGGCGTGTCCGATGGCGAATCAGTAGAAGCTGATTGGATCGACGTCTATGGCGAGCCGCACGGCGCGTGGAATCTCGACCTGTTGCAGCCAGGTGCGCAAATAGCCCTGCACATCGATCGACTTTTCGGCGTGCACCAGCAGCCGCTCGCGCGTCCGGCCGCGGAGCACCTGGTAAAAAGCCGGCGCCGGCCCCCACACCGCAAGGCCACTTGTTTTGGGCGCAGCAGCGGCGAGTTTGCGCCCGGTGACACGCACCAATTCCCCGTCGGCTCCCGCCACAATCAATGAGGCGAGGCGCCCGAACGGCGGCATCATGCTGCGTTCGCGCGCAGCAATTTCTTCTTCCAGAAACGAATCGCGGCTGCCGGCCGAAAGCGCGCGCATCACCGGATCATCGGGATTGCGGGTCTGAATCAGCACGAGCCCCTTTTTTTCCCCACGACCCGAACGGCCCGAGACCTGATGCAAAACCTGGAATGTCCGTTCCGCGGCGCGTGGATCGCCGGCGCCGCTGCCGAGATCGGCATCCACGATACCGGCGAGCGTCAGATTGGGAAAATGATGCCCCTTCGCGACGATCTGTGTACCGATCAGGATATCCACGTCGCCGGCGGAAAAGGCGTGAAGGAATTTCCGGGCCTCGGCCGGTTCCTGCATTGTATCGCTGGATGCGATCGCGATGCGCGCGCCGGGAAATGCGGCTCGCAGTTCTTCTTCGACACGTTCAACGCCCGGGCCGCACGCAATCAGCGAATCCTGCGCACCGCAGCCGGCGCAGGTTTTCGGAATGGCAGTTTCATGTCCACAGTGGTGGCACACCAGTTTCCCGCGGTTGCGGTGTTCCACCAGCCAGGCCGAGCAGTTGCGACAGGTCTCCTTGTGGCCGCAGGCAAGGCACAGTGTCAGCGGCGCATAGCCGCGCCGGTTGAGAAACAGGAGCGCTTGTTCGCCCGCGCTGAGCGCCTGCCCCAATGCCTCGCGCAGCGGCGCAGATAAATACTGTCCGGACTCGCCGCCCTGTTGCTTGCGCAGGTCGATCAGGCGCACTTCCGGCATTTCTGCCGCGCCGTGGCGATGCGTGAGCTTCAGCCATTCATATCGCCCCCGGCGGGCATTGACGAAGGTTTCCAGCGACGGGGTCGCGGACGCAAGCACGATCGGACAATTCTCGAATCGCGCCCGAACGACCGCCATATCGCGTGCGTGATAGATCACCCCGTCTTCCTGTTTGTAAGCCTGGTCGTGTTCCTCATCGACAACAATCAGCCCGAGCGCCTGGAACGGAAGGAACAGGGCCGAGCGCGCGCCCGCCACCACGCGTGCTTCGCCGCGCATGACACCTTGATATGCGCGCTTGCGTTCGCCCGGCGACAATCCCGAATGCCATTCGGCCGGCCGGCAGCCGAAGCGGGCGGCAAAGCGATCGAGGAATTGCACCGTGAGCGCGATCTCAGGCAGCAGGATCAGCGCCTGACGTCCCTCCGCGAGCGCCTCGGCGACGGCCTCAAAGTACGCTTCGGTTTTTCCAGATCCGGTCACTCCGTCCAGCAGTGTGACGGAAAATTCCCGCTTCCTGACTGCATCGCGCAACTGTTCGGCGGCACGAAGCTGGTCGAATGTCAGTTTCACCGCGTCAAAGCTGTGATCCGGTTCGGGACAGGGTTCATCGGGCAGCTCCACCCGGCACAACTCGCCGGACCTAGCCATGGCCGAAACAACACCGGAACCGATATTTGCCGCTTTCGCGATCTCCGCGGCGGTGCGGATACGGCCATCGCGCATCAGCTCAAATACGCGCTGGCGAGTGGGCGTGGTCCTCCCTCTGACCACGCCGGCCACGTAGCCCCGCCGCTGCGGCATTTCATCGAGCAGTCCATGGACGCGGAGCGCCTGGGCCAGCACGGCCCCGGGCGGCGCGAGTGTGTACCGCGCCACCCAATCGACAAAATTGCACAACGCCTCCGGCAGTCGCGCTTGCCCGAGTGGTTCGCAAGCTCTGATCTTTTCCCCCGCAATTCCGCCCTGGGCCGCACCCCAGACCACTCCGACCAACTGCCGCGATCCCAGCGGTGCCCGCACCAACATGCCCCGTCTGGCCATGACACCCGCGGGCAGTGCGTAATCATAGGAATGGTCCAGCGGCAGCGGCAGCATGACGCTTGCCTGCTGCTCGGTCATTGCTGCGGATACGAACTGCTGCAACGTGATCCCCGGCCAAACGGAACGTAGTCTGTGCTTCCCCGGCTACGCGTCAAGTGCCCTTGCGGCGTTTCTGGTAGTTGGGAATTCTGCCGCTGAATCCGGAGTGATTCGAAAGTGACGGAGCGTAGCGCGGCGCAACTTTTGCAGGACTGGCTGGCGGTATTGCGTCATCAGCGGCGCTTGAGCCCACATACCCTGCGCGCCTATGGCGATGACGCCAACCGCTTTGTTGAATTTCTTGCCGGACACATAGGTGGTCCGGTCACTGGCAATGCGCTGAATTCGCTGCGCCCGGCCGACATCCGCGCATTTCTCACGCTGCGGCGGAGGGAGGGTTTGGGACCGCGTGGGGTGCAGCGCGCGATGGCGGCTCTGCGCTCTTTTTTTCGCCATCTCGAACGCTCCGGTTTGGCGAGTAGTGCGGCGGTGCAGGCCGTGCGCAGCCCCAAAATACCGCACACTCTCCCGCGGCCATTGAGCGAATGCGACGCATTGCGCGTGATCATGGAAGCCGGTGAGGACAGCCGCAAATGGATGGCGGCCCGCAACACGGCATTGTTCACGCTGCTGTACGGGACTGGCCTGCGTATTTCCGAAGCGCTAAGCCTCAAACGCAGCGATGTGCCCTTCGCGAACCAGATCACGATCATCGGCAAGGGTCGCAAAGAGCGGGTCGTTCCGGTGATCGATGCGGTTCGCGATGCGGCGGCGGCCTATGTTCGTGCCTGCCCGCACGATCCGGGAAAAAGCGGACCGCTGTTTGTCTCGATCAAAGGTGCGGCCATGACAGCGCGTGAAGCCCAGCGCATCATGCAGGAATTGCGTTCGCGTCTGGGTCTGTCGCCGAGCGCAACCCCGCACGCGTTGCGGCACTCATTCGCCACGCATCTGTTGCAGAATGGCGGCGATTTGCGCGCGGTTCAGGAACTGCTGGGTCATGCGTCGCTCTCCACCACCCAGAAATATACCGAAGTCGAAGAACGCCGAGTCATGGCGATCTATGACGCGGCCCATCCCCGCGCCAAAGCCGTTTGACAGACAGTGTTGCTGATAAGGTATGTTCCGCGCGCTTTCAGGGAGGCGTGGATGTTCAGTCAAGAATGGCCGGTAAGTAAGCGAACGATTATTTGCGGCGCGCTCGTGACTGGAGTGCTGCTCGCGGGAAGCGCAAATTCCCTGACCGTGGCCGCATCCGAAAGCCAGGTGTCCAGAATCCCTGATTTTGAAATTGGCAATCAGTTGGCGTGGCATGAGGCCGGAGGCGATTTTCTGCAGCCACCGAGTGGACCGGGGCCGGTCACCAACGATCCACGCTATCCGTACCGGTTCGGCCGGACCTATCCGATCGCCGACATCACGAATCCGATCCTGCAGCCCTGGGCGGCGGAGCAGATGCGAAAGACCAATGAGGCGATTCTGGCGGGAGGTGTAGCCTTCCGCCCACGCGAGCGCTGTTTGCCCGGCGGGGTTCCGGAATTTGTCATCTATGCCCGTGTCGAGCCCTTTTACTTCCTCCAAACCGCGAAAGAAGTGACGATCATCAATTCCGGCGGACCTGAGATCCGCCGGGTTTACTTGAACGTGCCGCACTCCGCCAATGTGAAGCCGTCCTGGTACGGAGAATCTATCGGCCATTACGAAAACGGCGACACCCTTGTCGTGGATACGATCGGCGTTTCCACGAAGAGTTTTGTCGACAATTTCCGCACGCCCCATACCGAGAAACTGCACGTTGTGGAGCGCTTCAAAATGAGCGCCGACCGTAAGTCGATGGAAGATTTCATAACCGTGGATGATCCCGGAGCGTTCACAACGGTCTGGTCGGCCATTCAGCGCTTCAATATCGAGGAGCGGCCGCTCACGGAAAGCGTGTGCGCCGAAAACAACGCGGATTTTTTCAATTACAAGGTCGTCCCGATGCCGCAGGCCGACAAGCCGGATTTCTGAGCCACCGCGGCCACGCGGGTCAGTCCGCAGCGTGGGTGAGTCTGGCGCGATAGCGCGTGCCGATCCGCGATACCGGGAAATAAATCAATACGTCCGTGGTGCCGAATTGGCGGTCGATAACTGCTCCGTCTCCGATGATCGCTCCGGCCCGGACATAGCCTTTGATCAGCGGCGGGAGTTTGCGCATGGCCGCTTTCTGATCAATGGCATCCTTGGGTACGCGGTTCATCGGAACATAGAGTTCGGGCCGGGCGCGGAGCTGCTTCGATTCCGGCGCACGATGAAAATGATGAAGATAGGAAAGTGGCAGTTTCAGTGCATCTGGATCGGTTCCCGGCAAGGAGCCGCAGCCGAACATCACGTCGATCCGGTAGCGTTCCAGATAGACCATGATGCCCTTCCACAGGAGCTGCATGGTGATCGGTTTGGTGCGATAACTCTTGACCACGCAGGAGCGCCCGAGTTCGAGACAGCGCATGCCGCGGTCGGCATTGGCGAGCAGCGCCGCGAGGTCGTATTCGGACGCAGTGTAGTAGCCGCCATGGCGTGCAGCGACTTCGCCGCGCAATAGCCGGTAGGTTCCGACCACCGCAGGTTCGCCGAACACGCCCAGCACGTCGCGATCGACCACCAGCATGTGGTCGCAGAACCGGTCATATTTGTCGAAATCGCGTTTCTGGATGCGCATACGGCGCGTCGGGATGGCCGACATTTCTTCGTAGAACACGTGATAGCGAAGGCGTTGCGCCGCCTTGATTTCGTATTTCGAGCTGGCCATGCGCACCTGCAGCGGGCCATGTTCGGCCAGCACCGGCCATGAGGTTTGTGGTGCGGGTGCTGCGTCGTAAAGCATCCCGTCCTGGAGTGCCGTGCGGCGGCCAAATCGCGGCCGGCGCACCGGAAGTCCCCAACGCCGGGCGGCGATGCGAAAGCGGAATTTGGCGCGCCTCGCGGGTCCCATCACGACTCCAGCCGGAAAACAACAGGCAAAACCGCACGTAACTGCGGCCAGCAAACTCAACTCCGGAAACGAATCTAACCCCCCGGTTTGGACAGTCTAACATGCGGCCCGGATGCCCCCAAAATTTTTTCGCCGGAATCAGCCGCGGCGGCTGCCGGGTAGCATACTTTCCTGGCGCCGCGATTGGATGCGAACGAGGACCAGGCAAAGCGCCAGTGCTGGAACGGCGATGGCTGCCGTACCGCCGAAAAACAGCGCATAGGCTTCCATCAGCGTCCGGCCATGTGAAAGCTGATCCACCGTTTCCCCCGAAAAACCTTTCAGGATTTTTCCCGCGTAGGTGTAGGTCGATGACAGCAGCGCATATTGCGTCGCCGTGTATCCCAGACTTGTCAGGCTGGACATGTAGATCACCAGAGCCACACCGACGAAGGCGAGACCAAAACTGTTGATCGCCATCACGACGGCAAAGGTGGTGAGGTCGCCGCCGGACCAGGTCAGCGGAACATAGCCAGCGACCGATATTCCTTCCGCCACAACGCCGGCAATCAAAGTCCATAGAGTTCCGAAACGCGTCCCGCAGAAACCCGCGGCCGCGATTCCGAGCAGCGAGAATGCAAGTCCTACCGAACCGCGAATTTCTCCGACTGCATCCTTCGAGACGCCAAGGTCGTGATAAAACGTGTTCGTCATCGGGCCCGAAACGAAGTTCGGGACTTCGTACAGCGTAATCACGAGCAGCATCAGGACGCCGAGCCAGAGATGGGTACGAAAGAACACCACAAACGGGCCGACCACCGCATCGACCAGGCCACGGGCACTCCACAGCGGCAATCCGGCCTCTTTGTTGTCCATGACCGCATCGGCGCGCGCCGGCTCGGTGGCTTTGAAGGTGGCGAAGAACCCAACCGCCATCAGCACGCCCATCATGGTGTAGGACACCTGCCATCCGAGATGATTGGCCGAAATCAGAATCAACGCGTCGGTCAACAGAAGCGCGGCGCGGTAGCCGAGTTGATAGGCCGATGACAGCAGGCCGAGTTCGTTGCTGGTTTCAGCGATTTCGATGCGCCAGGCATCGATCACGATATCCTGGGTCGATGAAGCGAAAGCGACTGTGAGCGCGCAGGCGCCCAGCAGCGCCAATCCGCCGCCTGGTCCGACATAGGACATTGCCAGGAGGCCGATGCAGACAATTGTCTGCGCGGCAAGAATCCAGCCGCGACGCCGTCCGAGACCGCCGAATAGCGGCGCATCCACACGGTCAATGATGGGAGCCCACAGCGGTTTGAGCGAATAGGCCAGCCCGACCCAGGACAGAAAACCGATGGTCGTCAGCGATACGCCTGAATCGCGCAGCCAATAACTCAAGGTATTGCCGGTGAGCAGAAAAGGCAGCCCGGACGCGAAGCCAAACATCAGCATCGTGGCGACGCGCGGGCGGAAATAGAGCCGCCAGCCGCTCGCCTGCTTGGGGGTATCCAGACTGGTGGCGGTCAAGTTGAAGCCTTTGATTCGATGAGAATTATACAGGAGAACGCACGGCTGCCCCGTTTATCCCGGAACTTTCTGTCCGCGGCTGGGAAGCATCTGGGCAGCAGTGTGATCCCGGGCTGCGACATCGCGACCGCAAGCCCGGATAGGGACAATTTCTGTCGCGATTGCGGACACATAGCTCGTCTTGCCGGCGATTTTTCCATGCGCCGCGCCCGCTGTCGCAAATCTTTCACGGAAACGTCAAAGAAGATTCACGGCGCCTGATTACCGCGACCCCACGACCGCTCACGCTTCTCTCGCGGCCTTCCAACGGGGGTTCTAATGAAATTCAAGGGGATTCTACTGGCGACCGCAGCGTCGCTGCTCGCGGCTGGTCCGGCTTTTGGTCAGGCCGCGTCGGCGCCCAACTCCGGTGACATCGAAAACAAAATCCAGGCGCTTCAAAGCGAGTTGGAAAGGCTTAAAGCCGCTCAGGATCAGATTCGCGGCCTTCAGCAAGAGCTCGACGCCATGAAGGCGAGCGAAGCCGCGGCCAAGGATGCTGCGGACAGGGAGCGCGCGGCGCGCGACGCTGCGGAACTGGACGCGCGGAAAGAGGCAGAGCATGCCGCTCCTATTTTACTGGCACAGAATGTGCCGCTGCCACCCGCACAGGCGGCGACCAACGTCCCTCTTGTGAATTTCATCACATACAAAGGCGTGACTATCACCCTCGGCGGTTTCCTCGCCTTTGAAACGGTGTTCCGGTCGCGCAGTGAGTTGGGCGATATCGGTTCAAGCTTCAGCGGCATTCCATTGGCCAACTCGCCGTTCAACCACCTCCAGGAATTCCGCGCAACCGCCCGTCAGAGTCGCCTTGCTCTTCTGGTGCAGGGAAACCCGAATCCCACGACCCATCTTGCGATGTATGGCGAATTCGATTTTCTGGCGGGGCCCGGGAGCGCAAACTCAAACGAGAGCAATTCCTACTCGCCGCGCATTCGTCATCTGTATGGCACGGCAGATTGGGACGATCTTGGCATTCACATTCTCGCCGGTCAGAACTGGTCGCTTCTGACGCTCAACGCTGTGGGAGAAAATCCTCGTACGGAGCTTCCTCCGCCGACTATCGATGCCCAATATTCCGTTGGGTTTCTGTGGACGCGCCAGCCACAGCTCCGCATCGTGAAGGATTTCAACAAGCAGCTCTACATCGGGATTTCGATCGAGAACCCGCAGGAGACCGTTAATACGGGCCTTCAGGGTGGTGCGATCGTGACCGCGAACCATGTCACCTTCAACGGCGCGCCAATGGCGGGACTGTTCTCGCCGAACACCGTTTTGTCCACCAATCATATTCCCGATTTCATTGGCAAGATCGCGTTCGATCCCGATCCTGCGCATCAGTTCCACTTCGAAGTGATGGGCATGTGGCGAGATTTTTATGACCGCGCCAACTTCACCAATCACAATGTTTCCGCCGCTTCTGTCGGCGTGGGAGCGTTCATTAAGGTGATCCCCGGTACACTCGACCTTCAGGCCACAGCCATGTACGGCCAGGGAATTGGCCGTTATGAAACCTCACAGCTCTCGGATGCGACCTTGCGCCCGGATGGTGTTCTCGAGCCGCTGACCCAGCATAGCGAGCTTCTGGGTCTCACCTGGCATGCGACGCCGTTCTGGGACCTTTATGTGTTCGGAGGTGAATCCGTGGACCTGAAGAAGCTCTACACGTTCAACGCTGCGCCATCCGGTTACGGGAACCCGGCCGCCGTTAACACAGGTTGCTTCAGCGAAACCGTGGGCGGAGCATGCACGGCCAACAACCAGTCGATACAGCAGATCGCAGCCGGGACCTGGGACAATGTGTATAGCGGCATTTACGGCCAGCTAAGAATCGGCCTGCAATATTCGTACACGAAGCGGAAGACCTTCGACGGCGTTGGTGGAGCGCCCGCACCCGACGAAAATATGTTCTTCACCAGCTTCCGTTACTATCCGTTCTAAACGCCCCCCCGCCACACCAACTCAGGCGCGACCCGCAGCACGGGTCGCGCCTTTTTGCTTTCCTCTTTCAGCTGCCGTTACACCTTCAACCGCTCCGGCCCCGTTCTCTGCCTCTTTGGCCTGGCCATAGCTCTTGACGAACAAAGCTGAAGCCGCGACTCCGGAAAACGCAAGGATCTGCCGCCGATAGCACCGATGGATCGGGCAAATTTGTTTATGCCGTAAAACAGAACCGGATCGTGCGCATGCCCGTGCGGACCGGAATGGTGGAAGATGGAGTGGCCGATCCCCTGAGCGGCATTTCACAGGAAACCGATGTTGTCGCATCGGTCCAGAACGCGCCACCATCCGGAGCCGCGGCCCACGCTGCACCTCACTCATAGGCGGTGCGCCAGCCGCCCGAGGTGAACAGTCACGCCCGCCTCACTGCAAGGTGTGCTTCGGCAGTTCCTCAGGCGCCGGTGCACTCGGACCAGCCGAAGCGACCCGCACCGCGTCTCCATTGCCGATCGAATCCGGCGGGTTGTCGATCACCCGGTCCGCCGGGCTCAGTCCGGAATTCAGCCGCACCGATGTGCCGAGATCTTCCGCGACTGTCACCGTCTTAAGTACCA
>JAGWSK010000293.1 GCA_028869355.1 Alphaproteobacteria bacterium
GGCTGTCACATTTTCGGACCGGATGCCGGCGAGATGATCCAACTGGTTGCGATTGCGTTGAAACTGGGCGCAACCAAGGATCAATTCGATGCAACCATCGCCGTGCATCCAACCATGGCGGAAGAATTGGTGACGCTGCGCACCAAAACTGCCACGCGAACTTCAAAATTGTAGTGCAGCTCGCATATTGAAATTTTCACGCGGAGGCGCGGAGATATTGGTGACTCGCTCCAAAGGTGAGCATTTCGCCGTCGGCATACAGTCCATCTCCGCGACTCCGCGTCTCCGCGTGCGATGGTGTTTTTGCTTATCGCATGCCGATCTGGATGTGCGGCTTCGACTTCGGATATTGTTCGTGGCTTGGCCGGAATTGATTCGGAGTGGGAATGCCGGGATTTTGCCGCGACTGCCTCGCCGATTGCTTGCCGGACGCATCGAGCTGCGCAAGCTGCGGTTCAACGCGCATTCTCATGCATCCCGAACTCGACGCGCTGCACATCGCACATCTCGACTGCGACGCGTTCTATGCTTCAGTCGAGAAACGCGACAACCCTGAGCTGGAAAGCCGGCCGGTCATTGTCGGCGGCCGCAGCCGCCGCGCGGTTGCACTGACCGCCTGTTACATTGCGCGCAAGTTCGGCGCGAGATCGGCCATGCCGATGTATCAGGCGCTGAAACTGTGCCCGGACGCCGTGGTGGTGCCGCCCGACATGGGCAAATATGCCGGAGTCGCGCGGCAGGTCCGGCAATTGCTGCTCACCGTTACGCCGATCGTCGAACCCGTTTCGCTCGACGAAGCGTATCTGGATCTTTCCGGCACCGAACGCCTGCACGGATCGAGCCCGGCAAAGACTCTCGCGCGGCTGGTTTCAGAAATCGGCACTACCATCGGTATTCCGGTTTCGGTCGGCCTATCGTGCAACAAGTTCCTCGCCAAGCTTGCCTCCGATCTCGAAAAACCACGCGGATTTGCCGTGATTGGCCGGTCTGAAGCGAAGTCATTTCTCGCCGCAAAGCCCGTCGGAGTTTTGCGCGGAGTTGGCCCTGCACTCCGGGCGACTCTGGCAAAGGATGGCTTCGCCACGATCGGCCAGTTGCAGAATCTGAAGCCGGAACAACTTGCCCGGCGCTATGGCGATACCGGCCGCTGGCTTTACCGCATGGCAAACGGAGAAGACGACAGTCCGGTCGATTGGCAGCGCGAAACCAAAAGCATTTCGTCCGAAACCACTTTCGAAGATGATATCAGCATCTTCGCCGAACTGGACCGGATTCTGTGGCATCAGGCAGAGCGGGTTTCGGCACGCGCCAAAGCCAGCGGTCTCGGCGGCCGGACGGTGACGCTGAAACTCAAAACCAGCCGGTTCGCGATCCGGACGCGGAGCATCAGCCTTTCTGAGCCGACACAACTGTCAGATACGATTTTTCATGCCGGACGGCTCCTGCTCAAGCGCGAAGCCACGGGACAAAAATACCGGCTGTTGGGAGTCGGTCTCAGTCAGATTTGTCCCGCCGATGAATGCGATCGGGGAAACCTTCTCGATTCCGGCGCCACAAGGCGGGCTGCAGCCGAACGTGCGATGGATGCGGTGCGGCAAAAATTCGGTGCTTCCGCAATCTCCAAAGGCCGCAGCCTCTAAAACGCAACTCGTCCAGCCTGAACGTCAGGCAACGTCGCGCAAAAGGCGCCCTGCGGGAAGCTGGATTGTGGCCGTCGTTCCGGCATTTACCCGGCTTGCGAGCGTCAGCGTACCGCCATGAAGCGCGACGAGGTCACGCGCGATGGGCAGGCCCAATCCGGTGCCGCTTGCCGTTTCGCCGCCAATCCGTTTTACCTGGCGGAAAGGTTGCATCGCAGTTGCAATCTGGTCGGCCGGGATTCCAATTCCCGTATCGGCGACTTTGATGGCGAGACCGCAATCATTTTCGAACACCGAAACGCGGACCTCGCCGCTGCGGCGGGTGAATTTCACGGCATTGGAAATCAGGTTCAGAATCGCCTGCTGGAGCCTGCGCGCGTCGCCGAGGATGAATGGAATTCCGGGAGCGACGTTGACGTAAATACTCACACCTGCCTTTTCCGCCTGACGGATGAGGAGGCGCGTTGCACTTCGCACGACGGTTTCAATGTCGAGCTCTGATTCCTGAAGTTCGAATCGTCCGGCCTCGAGCTTGGAAACATCCAGTACGTCGTTCACAAGTTGAAGCAGATGCTTACCGCTGGCCAGGATGTGGCCGCCATATTCACTGTACCGGCTGTCCAGCGGACCAAACATTGCCAGTTTGATCGCTTCGGAGAATCCGAGGATTGCGTTCAGTGGTGTGCGCAGTTCATGGCTCATGTGAGCCAAAAATTCGGATTTGGCACGCGTCGCCGATTCTGCCGCCTCCCGGGTCCGGATGAGTTCATCTTGTGCCGCTTCCCGCCATCTGATCTGGCAGAAGAGGAAAATACCGATCCCGATTGTGACGATCGTCCGAAGCATCAATACGGTGAATGCAGTCCAGGCGCGGCGGCTCCACTGCGCGAGCGCCGCAGATTGGGGCTCAGATACTGACGCGGCAACCGACAATGCAGGAATTTCAACTTCGGCAATGATTTTGCCGTCGTGACGGTAAAGCTGTGCCGGATTGAGATCTGCGGAATTTGCCGTGACCTGGGTTCCATTTGTCCGCGTCGGCCGCGTCGTGAATGCGGCGCCCGACAGGTCGGGCATATTGCGCAACCAGTTCGGCTGTGTTCGCGCGGCAGGAATTTGGCTGCTGTTCCCCGCACCTGCCTGATGTGCAGTTTCGGCGATCTGTTCGGCATAGGCGGAGGCCAATAGTTGCAGCCGCTCTCCTGCGCCTGCAAGCTGCTCGTCACGGTCGGTCACAGTCACCCAGCCATAAGCGAGCCACGGCAAAGTCGTGGCGAGAACAAACAACACCATCACGCAGGTGCTGAGTTTCGGCACCTTCGCTTTCAGCGCGGACCACGACATAGGGTCCCGCAGTGATGGAATCAGACCGTCCATTTCCACGGAATCAGGGGTTCTCAGCGTGCATCCTGAGCCAGACATCGTTGATGTGCCGTTAATTCGAAGACTCGCAGCGGTTTGAAAACGGTGCTGGACTGCATGAACGCAAAGAGTCGATTAATGTCCGCACATGAGATCAACGACGCCCAATGCGACCGGACCGCAAAAGGACAATGAACAGGACTGGAAGAAATGCCATCGTCGAGTTCAGTCATTATGCCTGGTCTAACATCGCGCTCTTCACCCCAGACAACCATCCGGGCAGCAGCGTCACTTTCAGTTTGTTCTACAGTTTCGCGTCTTTCCTTTTCTGGTTTCGACTACCTCACCACAACCCAGCTCAGCGCCTCGTCGCAAATGACGCAGGAGGGGAGACCTGTTCGCGACGGAAGGTCGCTCTGGCGTGAGGCACAACCGCGTTGTACTGTGCGACTCTTCCAGACGGTCGGGGGGTGTATGATCGTCAAGCTCGAAATGCCGGGCTTTCTTGCTGCTTTGCCGAAAGCAATCGGAAAGTCCTCGGGGGATTGGCACTGGCGTGCGCTGTTGCCGGTCTGGCCTTCGGTCTGTTTGGTTCTCGGGGGCGGCGCAGTCTGGAACCTGCCGGCTGGATTCTGGTCCCCTGATCACCTCACCCTTGCGGCGTTGGTTTATCTGGCCCTTGTTCTGATCAACGGCATGCTTTTGGCCGCCGGCTGGACAGGGCTGATCAAAATGTACGAGGCGATCAGCACTCCAGGATTCTTCTCCTATCTCGTCGCGGAAGAACTGATGCCCGGCTATATCGTTTATATCCAGTTTGTCCGTTGTGTTCAGATATTTGCGCTGCTGGTCAGCGCGCTCGGAGTGGCCATTCTGCTCTCCGGCCCGGCACAGGTGATTTATGATCAGATTGCCTTTGCTGCCGCCGTGGCGACTTCGGCCTATGCGCTTCGGACGGTTTCGTACCTCGGGCATGTAGTCCAGGACGTGCTGTGGCAGAAGGCCATCGTCGATGAATTTCCGGGCAAGCAGCGCAGCGCCAATATCGTGCTGCTTGAGCGCGAAGTGGAGCACAAGGCGAGCGTTTGAGGCCCGCCGCCAGCGCCGTGACCCAAATTTATCACAGCGCGCTCAACCGAATCCGAATGGAAGTCCCCGCAGAAATGGTTAATAGTGGGTTAACTGCTTAGCACGGGGGCATGATGCGTGCGCGTTTGAAGCTGGTTGACTGCGTACCACGCCGGCGCTTCGAATTTGACTACAACCGGAACGTCATCTTTTTCGAATCCCGCCAGATACGACTTTCTCCGCACGAAGCCGATATTCTGCATTTGCTGCTCCTCAACCGCCCGCGGGTTGTTCCGCTGGGTGTCCTGATTGAACAGGTATACGGAGCAAGCGAGCCGGAGACGGCCCCGGTCTCCATCCGTGTCGCGGTTCATTCCCTGCGCAAAAAACTTGCCGATACGGGAATCAGGATTCGCGCGATCGCCCGGGTCGGTTATGAGATCGATGTCGACAATGTCCCGGAAATGAGTCTCGGCCTCAAAAACAGGATCCTTTCGGCACTCAACGTCGCCAAAGCCGCGGGTGAAAGCGATATTGCCGATCGTTTGCAGGCGGTGTTGCAATTGGTCGAATCCCGGCCCTCCGATGTCACGCAATGATCGGTAGCGCCGGCGGCGGCATTGCAGCCCCCATTCCCCGGGCGAACTTTTTCGCTCCCGATCTCCTCTGACCGTAAAATCAATTGCAGAAAGAATTGCCTGTTGCTGCAATAACGGCGATGGTGCGACCACCGGACCGGTTGATTTCCCGGCTTTGTGTGAGTCATGGACGCCCGATTACCTTCGCCTTCGAC
>JAGWSK010000294.1 GCA_028869355.1 Alphaproteobacteria bacterium
CGCGGTCTGATTATCTGTGTGCGTCGCCGGTTGGGCCGCTTCGAACAGGAAGCTCAGCCGTTGCCCAAGTAGCGCATCTGGCCCTGATACACTTGACCGATCTGATCACGGCGCCGTGCCAGACGCGCGGCCTCATCATGCAGATTCGCGCGATGCGCCGCTTCAATGGCGCGGTCGAAATGCATCCGCGCTTCTTCATATCGGCTGCGCGCAGTTTCCGGGCGGCATTCGCGCATCGCCTCATACGCGGCCTCGGCAAATGCCTCCAGCCGCACCAGATCGACCCGCGCGGCAATCGCTGCTTCGTCAGGTATCCTCGATGACGCAGATTTCCGCTTTCCGGAACCCATACGCCTGCGCCACCAATTCCTGATCGACATGTTCTGCTCCCGCGTCCCCCGCAACCGGCTCGATTTTAGAACGAGTAATGGGCCGCTCCAACAGCCCTGTGCTACCTTGCGGTTCAAACTCGATGCTCGTGGCAAAGTTCCTGCTGCGCAACCAAATTTCGCCACGATATCGCGATGCATTCAAACCTGGTGCCCCGATACTGAAATTCGCTTGATCTCCAGGTCGGCATCGGGGCGAATTTCAGAATCGATCCGCCTTCGTCAAGACTTCGGCGGACCAGGTGTTCCGCTCTCGCCCGCCGAAGCTTTTAGCGTAGGCGGGAAGGACACCAGCGAATTATTAATTCTAGTGCCATTTCGGTTTCGAAGTTCGCCAAAGGACCTATATCGAGATCACGACAACTTCGAAACCCACGACACCAGGGTCAGCATGATTTTTGTTCCCAACCGGCGATCAGTTCGGCAGCCTCTGCTCAATGCCCCACCGATCGTATTGTGGCTGATTGCGGCGCTCCTCGCCTGCCACGCCATTCGTATCTGGCTTCCCGGCGAGTTGCCGGATGCAACATTGGAGCACTTTGCCTTCATACCGGCACGTTATGCGCAATGGCTTGCCCATGGCGTGGTGCCTGGCGGCTGGCCCGAACTCGTAGTCCCGCTCCTCAGTTACATGCTGCTGCACGCCGACTACGCCCATGTCGGCATCAACAGTCTGTGGCTGCTGGTGTTCGGCCCGGCGGTTGCGAGATGGCTCGGAACCCGCCGATTTCTGCTGTTTTTCGTGTTTTGCGGTGTCGTGGCCGCCCTGGTTCATATGGCGGCCTATTGGGGCTCTCCGGTCGCCGTCATCGGGGCGAGCGGGGCGATTTCCGGCCTCATGGGCGCCGGCATGCGAATTCTCTATGGCCAGGCATTTGAGCGGCCCGACGGTTTGGCGCCGGTTCTCTCGCGGCCGATTGTGATGTTCTCCCTGGTCTGGACCGGCGTGAACATCGTCAGTGGGGTGTTGCGCATCGGCGTCACCGGTGACGTCTCGCTGGTGGCTTGGGTTGCCCATCTTGGAGGCTATTTTGCCGGCCTTCTGACCATCGGATTGTTCCATCTCCGAGCACCAGCTCGCTCACCCTGGGTGCCGCGATAGTGACCAGACCAATTCGGTCTGCCGCACTCAGTGACTGAAATTTACGGGAAACGGTATCAGGGCAGGTTGTAACCGGATCGAATCATTTGCGCCGGAGCGATTTTTGCACCGCGACGAACCCGCGGGCAAAAAAGCGCCCGGCCCTTCGGGTTACGCGTCGGCGGGCGACCGGTTCGTTGCGGCGCTCGTCCGATCCGTCTTCGCCAAGGCTACGGCGGACTCGTTTGGCTACTTCTCGCCCGCCGAAGCTTTCAGCGTAGGCGGGTGTACCCACATCGACCTTCACGCCGCGCCTGCCAGATCGCCTCGCCGACACACAACGCAAATTGATTCCATCCGGTTACAACCTGCCCTACATTGCCGGGCTTTCGCCGCGCAACTAGACGTGCGGCGCGGATAAGGTCCACGACATTGAAAATCAGATCCATTGCCCTGCTCGCGACTGCTTTCGGCGCCTGCATCCTCGCCGCCGAGGCTGCCGAGAATTCGAAGTTGCCCGCAGCATCCGCAAGTCAGGTGCAAGCCAAACCACACTTCGGGACATGGGGCGTTGATCTTTCCAGCATCGATGCCAACACCCGTCCGGGTGATGATTTCTTCCGCTACGTCAACGGCGCCTGGTACGACAAAGCGGCCATTCCCAACGATCGGACCAGCACCGGTTCATTTCAGGACCTGCAGATTCAGAGCGAGGATGAGGTCCGCGCCATCGTGAATGGACTCGAATCGAAAACCGGGCCGCTAACGTCGGATGAGCAAAAGGTCCGGGACCTTTATCACAGCTACATCGACACTGCGCATATCGAACAGCTCGGCCTCACGCCGGCGAAACCGGTGCTCGATGGCATAACTGCCATACGCACGCCGGAAGATGTTGCGCGCATGATGGGCTCGCGGCACTGGGGCACCAAATCGCTTTTCCGCGCCGGTATTGGAATCGATGATAAAGAACCTGATTCGTATACGGTTAATCTGGGTCAGTCGGGACTGGGGCTTCCCGATCGCGATTACTACCTGCTGAATGACCGGCAGATCGTCGCGGCGCGGGACGGTTATCGCGCCTATATCGCCAGGATTTTCGAGCTGGCGCAAATCCCGGGCGGTGCGGAAAAGGCAGAAGCAATTCTCAATCTCGAAACGGCGATTGCGAAACTGCACTGGCCGCGCACCGAACGGCGCAACGCGGATAAAACCTACAACCCGATGACAGTTGCAGAACTGGAGCAACAAGCGCCCGGATTCCCGTGGCCCACCTTCCTCGCCGAGCAGGGAATTCCCGGCGCCATGGACGGTACGCGACGCGTCATTGTCGAGGAGAACACAGCCTTCCCCGGATTGGCCGCGCTGTTTGCCGGTACACCCGTCGCAACCTGGCGCGACTATCTCACTTTCCATTACCTCTCAGATCACGCGTCCTATCTGCCCAAAGCGTTCGATGATGCTCGCTTCGATCTGTTCGGCAGGATTATGGGCGGTCAGAAAGAAGAGCTGGCGCGGGAGAAGCGGGGAGTCATGTTCCTCGACGGCGTTATGGGTCAGGGCGTGGGCAAACTATATGTCGCCCGCTATTTCTCACCCGAAGCGAAGGCCAAGGCGCAGGCACTCGTCGCGAATCTGCTTGCCATTTACCGTCAGCGCATTCAGGCCGCAGACTGGATGTCGCCGGTGACTCGCCGGCAGGCGCTGGAGAAGCTGGCGAAGATCAACGTCAAGATCGGATATCCCGACATTTGGCGCGATTACTCCAAATTCGAGGTCGATCGCAACGACCTTCTCAACGATGAAGAGCGCGCCGGAGAATTCGAGTGGAATCGCCGCCTCACCCGCCTTGACCAGCCCGTGGACCGCAGCGAATGGGGAATGTCGCCGCAGACCGTCAACGCCTATTACAACCCGTCGCTGAACGAAATCGTGTTCCCGGCCGCGATTCTGCAGCCGCCGTTCTTTGATCCCAATGCCGATGATGCGGTGAACTATGGCGGCATCGGTGCCGTGATCGGCCATGAAATCAGCCACGGTTTCGATGATCAGGGCAGCAAATATGACGCCACCGGCGAGCTCAAGAACTGGTGGACCGCAGACGATCGCAAGAACTTTGACGAGCGCACAGGCGCTTTGGCCAAGCAGTATGGCGGTTACAGCCCGTTGGCTGGCCTGTTCATCAACGGCGAGCTGACACTGGGTGAGAATATTGCGGATCTCGGCGGCCTCAACGTTGCCCTTGCGGCTTATCACCTGTCGCTCAACGGCAAACCGGCGCCGGTGGTCGGCGGCCTCACCGGCGATCAGCGCTTCTTCCTCGGTTGGGGTCAGGTTTGGCGCTTTAAGTCGCAGGATCAGGCGGCACGCCAGCGGCTGCTATCCGATCCGCACAGTCCACCCGAGTTTCGGGTTGAAGGGACGGTGCGCAACATCGATGCCTGGTACGCTGCATTCAATGTCAAACCGGGCGATAAGCTTTATTTACCGCCGGAATCGCGCGTTCACCTTTGGTAATGGATGTGAGTTCCATCGGCTATTGCGCTTGCTTTGACCGCAACTGCGGGCTAACGCTTGGATCGTCCTGGCCTGTCGGTGCTTGAGGCACCGGCGGGTCAGCGCAGGCGGGGGGCTGGTAGCCTGCAAATAGCCCGGGCAACCGAAGCTTGCTCGCGTGGCTCGCGTATAGTGCCAGCAAGCAACGCGAAGTCTTGGATGATGGAGTCCGCATGAACGAAGCGATCAGTCCAGCGATCCATTCGACCGCGGTATCGCGCCGCTGGAACGCACGGCGAATTGTGCTGATCTTCGGACTGGGAATTCTCCTGCTGGTCGCCGGAGGGATCATCACCCTGGTAGGACAAAGATTGCTCGGCCGCGGCATTTCCGCCAACGAAGTCAGAATCACTTCGTATCAGGATTGGCGAGTGGCGTGCCCGGCGGTCACACCCCAGACGCCGAACTGCACACTATCCAGCGAAGTCACCCGCCAGCCCGCCAACGGGACTCCCGGTGGGACGATGCTGACGCTGCAGATATCGGATCCGGCGCCTGGCAGCACAATGACTGTCATCGGTCCGCACGGCGTGCTGCTCGAACCCGGTCTTGCGATTACTATCGGCAACGACCCAATGCGCCTCCGTCCCTATGAAACCTGCAGCAATGCCGGCTGCATCGCCTTTGTCACAGTTGATGCTGACACGTTGAAATCTCTGAGCTCCAGCATGGGCGGCCAAGTCACTGTCGCTGCCCCAAATGTGCAGCAGCCGGTCGGTATACCGTTTTCACTTAAGGGATTTTCGGACGGGTATGCCGCACTGGCGCGCGAACATTCCCGGCGCACCGGATTCTTGAGCTTTTTGACCCGCTCCTGACGGCCGCAGAGGAGAATCGTGATGTTCAACTCCACCCGTGTTGCTATCGCCGCAGGACTTGTTGCGCTGCCTTCCCTGGCTTTTGCGCAGGCGCCGGCTGCAACTCCCCCCGCCGATCCTGCTGCCGCCGCGCAGACCCAGGCCGCGGCCCAGTTCTCCGTCAACCAGAATGTCGGCGACTGGGTCGTCCGTTGCGTTCAGACCACCGTCAAGAGTCCCGCCCCCTGTGAAGTGCTCCAGGTGACGGTCAATAAGGATAGCAAACAGCGGCTCTCCAGTCTTTCGATCGCGTATGTTCCGAGCCGCGATAGCTACGCGATGCAGGTAGTTGTTCCGACCG
>JAGWSK010000295.1 GCA_028869355.1 Alphaproteobacteria bacterium
CGTCGATCACGGTGAATCCCTTGTCCATGCTGACGCCGGGTATTCTCCGGCGCATCTTCGAATTTGGTCCGTCCCGCGCAGGCGAGACGGTGACGGCAGCGCCGCAAAATTAGAAGCGAGAAGCGAGAAGCGAGAAGCGAGAAGCGAGAAGCGAGAAGCGAGAAGCGAGAAGCGAGAAGCTCTCGTTCCTCGCTCCTCTTTTCTCGCTCCTCAGATGGGTTTGATGAGGATGTGGTTCTTCTTGCCGAGCGACAGCTTGATCACGCCGTCCTTGAGATCACCCAGCGTTGCCATTGCCCGAACATCCGAAACCGCGACATCGTTGAGACGCAGTCCGCCACCCTGGATCGAACGCCGTGCATCGCTGGACGAGCGGACGAGACCCGCGAGATGGGCGAGCGTCGCCACGGGAATCCCTGCCTTAAGCCGGCTGCTTTCCACTTCGAAACTCGGCAATCCCTCGGCGAGCACGCCTTCCTCAAAGGTACGCCGCGCGGTTTCGAATGCTTCTTCTGCTGCGGCGCGCCCATGGCACAGGGCAGTGGCTTCGGTGGCGAGTATTTTCTTCGCATCGTTCAGTTCGGCGCCCTGCAATTTCTCGAGCCGTTGAATCTCCGGTTCGGGTAAGTCGGTGAACAGCCGCAGAAAGCGCCCGACGTCACCGTCATCGGTGTTGCGCCAGAACTGCCAATAATCATAGGGCGAACGCAGCTCGGGATTCAGCCAGACCGCTCCGGCAGCGGTTTTGCCCATTTTCGTGCCCGAGGACGTGGTGATCAGCGGCGATGTCACGCCGAACAATTCGGCATCGGCGACACGGCGGGCGAGATCGATCCCGGCAACAATATTGCCCCATTGATCCGACCCGCCGCACTGCAAGCGGCAGCCGAAGCGCCGGTAAAGTTCGACGAAGTCATAGGCCTGCAGGATCATGTAATTGAATTCGAGGAACGATAAAGGAGCGTCGCGATCCAGCCGCAGCTTGACGCTGTCCATGGTCAACATGCGATTGACCGAAAAGTGCCGGCCGATGTCGCGCAGGAACGGGATGTAGGAGAGCTGGTCCAGCCAGTCGGCATTGTCGACCATGATGGCGTCCGAAGGTCCGTCGCCGAAGCTCAGGAATCGGGCGAACGTCCCCAGGATTTTTTGCTTGTTACTTTCGATCACTTCCGCGCTGAGGACCTGGCGCATTTCGTCCTTGCCGGACGGATCACCAATCTTGGTCGTACCGCCCCCCATCACGACGATCGGCTTGTGCCCGGTCTGCTGCAACCGGCGCAGTGTCATGATCTGTACAAGGCTGCCGACATGCAGGCTCGGGCCGGTACAATCGAAGCCGATATATCCCGTGATACGGTTTTCCAGCAAAGCTGCATCGAGCGCTGCTTCGTCAGTGACCTGATGCAGCTGGCCGCGAGTTTGCAGCAGGCGCAGGAAATCGGAGCGGAATTCGGTCATGGATGTTATCAGGAGGCGCGCGAAATCTCGGTAGCACGATGCCTGAACTTCTCAAAGCAGCCGGACTGATGAGCGGAACCTCGCTCGATGGCATCGACGCAGCGATCGTGGAGACCGACGGCGTGGACATCGCCATACCGGGCCCGGCGCTGGCAACCGCCTATCATCCCTGGGCACGGGCAATGCTCCATGAGGCGCTGGAATCCGCCGGGCTGGTGACGCCGGGCCATCCCATTCCGCAGGCCATCGTCAAGGCCGAGCGCCTGATCACGGATGCGCATATCGACGCCGTGAAGCGTCTGCTGGCAGAAAACCAACTCAGCGCCGGCCAGTTCGCCTGCGTGGGTTTCCACGGGCAGACCATTCTCCACCGTCCCGCGGAACGCCGCACATGGCAGATCGGGGATGGTCAGGCGCTGGCAAACGCCGTTGGTATTCCGGTGGTCAACGACTTTCGTGCCGCCGATGTTGCAGCCGGCGGACAGGGGGCGCCGTTCGTTCCGCTGTATCATCGTGTGCTCACGCGAAACATGACGCTGCCGGTCGTGGTGGTGAACATCGGCGGCGTCGCAAACGTGACCTATGTCGGATCCGGCAATGATCTGATCGCGTTCGACACCGGACCGGGCAATGCCGCGTTGGACGATTGGGCGCTCCGGCACACCGGTGAGCCGATTGACCGGGACGGAAAGCTGGCCGCGGCCGGGCAGGTTGATTCAGGCGTGCTCGAATTCATGCTCGGCCATCCGGTATTCGCGAAGCCTCCGCCCAAATCGCTCGACCGTTTCGATTTTCCGATGGCGGCCGTAGAGGGGCTTTCGCCCGAAGACGGCGCGCGCACGCTGGCCGCATTTACCGCGGCAGCGATCGCACGCGCGCAGGAGCATTTCCCGGCGGAGCCACATGGCTGGATCATTTGCGGCGGTGGCCGGCACAATCCGGTTCTGATGGCCGAATTGCGGACGCGGCTTGGGCAAAAGGTGATCACCGCGGAAGACGCGGGATGGCGCGGCGATTTTCTCGAAGCCGAAGCCTTCGCCTATCTCGCGGTGCGCAGTCTCAAAGGATTGCCGCTCAGCCTGCCGTCGACAACCGGCGTGCCATATCCAATGCCGGGTGGCCGCCTCCACCGCCCGGAATTCCCGGAATTCGAATTCCGGGGACACTATACTTAATAGATCGCGTTATAATAGCGTTGGCTGATTCGCCTTTGCGGCAGGTTTCGGACCCGGTTTGCGTTTGGCCAGCGAGCGGTTGAGTTTTTTCTCCAGTTTTCGCACGAATGCGGTCGCTCCCAGCGGCCTGCCGGCGCGTTCAGAGGCGCGGATTGCTTCGTGCCCGGCGGCATCCAGGCCTGCATCGAGAAATGCCTTCCAATCGGCCACGCGCGACAGCAGCGGTCTCACCGCAACCAGTGCGTCGTCGCGCCCACGCAGATGGGCCCCTGCGCTCGACCAGCGCCAATCGCGGGCACGCGTGACCAACCTCGCCCGCACCGGATTGAGCTCGACATAACGCGCGCAGGCGAGAAGATAAGGCTCGTCCATCGGAAAGGACGCAAAACGCCCCTGCCACAGGTAACCGCGCCAGCCCTCCCGGAAATTCACTTCGCGCGTATAGCGCCGGTGGACCTCGCCCAGCGCCGCCCGCAATCCGTCCGCTTCGTGCGGCACCAGGATCAGGTGAACATGATTGGGCATCAGGCAGTAACCCCGCACGTCCACGCCGGCCTTACGGCAGCCCTCCGCCAGCATCGCGCGATAGCATTCGTAATCGGAATCGGAAAAGAACACCCTCTGCCGGCGATTGCCGCGCTGCGTCACATGATGCGGCACGCCTGCTGCGACGACACGGGCCATTCGCGCCATAAGCCAATTTTGACGCGATGAGCCCGCCCGGTCAATTCAGTAGTGTGTCCCCAGAATTCCCCAGAATTCAGAATTTATCCCTTCCAAAAGGTGGCCAGAGCCCATTCGCCGCTTGGTTTCTTAGCGCTCCCGCTTGTAAAGTCATGAGCGGAGCATCAGTTCGACCAGGTGCGGATGCCAGAACAGATGACGTATAATGAACTACTTGAGGCGCGCGATCGTGTGCGTCGTCAAATCGAAATCCTTGAAACTCCACCTATAAATCGCGTCGGAACGAGGGCCATTCCCGCCCCCGCCCGCGGCAGCACGCCCTGGGCAAGTCAAACGTTAATTGAGCTTCGACAAATCTTGAGCGAAATTGAGAACGAACTTGCCGCCGCTGATTCAAAATCTTCAGAGAGGTAGCAATTTTTGAACGATCGGCATTCCACAATACACTTTCCAGCTCCAGTGCCAATTTAGCCATCTTCGCGATGCAGTAAGCGGTCGTGGAGGCGTCGAACAATGTTAGCAAATTGTATGGTGAACGCACCAAGGAGCGCAAGGAATACGCCACCGGTTCTCAGCAGTACGAGACTAACCGATGGATTTTGAGATCGAACAAGCAGGCTGGCAACAAATCCAACCAGGCCAGCCAGAAGCAGCATATAGCCTATCGGTAGGGCTGCTTTGTACGCGTGCCCA
>JAGWSK010000296.1 GCA_028869355.1 Alphaproteobacteria bacterium
GCGATCGAAACCGTCAGTATTCGTGGCGGAATTCCGATCGACCGTTCGGGCGCCGCATTGAGCGATCAGGCGCATATCTTCGAACGTATGCGCAAGATCGACGACAAGACGTTGCAAACCGAGATCACGATCGAGGACCCGGTAGCATTCACCGGCCCGTGGAAGGTGACGCGGCGCTACACCAGGCGGCCGGAGAAATACCCGCGCATGGAAAACGTCTCCAGCCTGGAAAACCAGCGCAACCCGCTGGTCAGTGACCAGACCGGAGTCCAAACCGGAATAGCGCTGGATGCCGATGATAATTCATCGCCCTATCCGGCCGAAATCCGGCCCTTTGTCGTCCCGAAGTTCCCCAAGCCCTGATCCACTGATCGTCTCTCCCCTTGGTAAAGAGTCCCGCGCCCGTTACGCGCGCCGTTACGTAATTTCTCAACCCTCCCCTTGAGGGAGGGTCGAACCGCGCCGAAGCGCGTTAGCGCGAAGGCGGGTTCGGGGAGGGGACAGCGAGCGAAGCGAGCGCGCTCGTTGAGGGCTGCGATTCCGGCACTATGTCTTCCGTAAACGGAACATCCGGCCGCAGCCGCAACGTCAATAGCGCGCCCAACAGCAACAGCAGGATCGAAAGCACGAACGCCACGGTCCATGTGCCGGTCACGTCGATCAGCACGCCAAACGCCAATGGCGAAACAATTCCCGCGAGACCAAAACCGAAATTCATCATACCGCTGGCGGTGCCGGCATAGCGCGGCGTGATGTCCATCGGCACGGCCCAGATCGGCGCCACGATGAGTTCGGTGAAGAAAAACGCCAGCGAGAGGCAGATTGACGCCACCGTCAGGTTGTGCACCAGCAGGACCGGCAGCATGCAGATAAAACCGCCGCAAAAACCGGCAAAGATCACACCATTGCGCGCCATTTTCAGGTCGCGGCTGCGCTTCAGGATATGGTCGCTTACAATGCCGCCCAACGTGTCGCCGATCACTCCTGCGAACAGGACGCCCGCCGAATAGAGCGCCGTGCGGCTGAGATCGAGTGCGTAATTCTGGACGAAAAACGACGGGATCCAGCTCTGGAACAGCCACAGCGTCCAGCCATAGCAGAAATCGACGCAAGTCACCGGCGCGATCCAGCGCGCCAGTTTCAGCCACGGCACGCCTTGCCGTTCATCACGCCCGCGCACCGGCAGTGCCGCGAGATCGGCCGCTGTCATCGCGGGGTGATCTGCCGGGCGATCGCGGAAATACCACAGCCATACCGCCACCCAAATCAGATTGACCGGCGCCAGCAGATAAAACGACGCGCGCCAGGAGATCAGCGCGATCAGGCCGGCGATGATCAGCGCCGTCGCCCAATTGCCAAGGCGTGACGATGTGTGCGTGATGCCCTGTGCAAAAGCCCAGTTTGCTTTCGGCATCCACACCGACATCGCCCGCGTCGCCGTGGGGAATGCCGCGCCTTCGCCGATGCCAAGAGCCACCCGCGCCATGAACAGGGACAGCAGCCCGCCCACGGCGCCGGTCCACGCAGTGGCAAGCGCGACCGCAAATGATGCCACCGCCAGCGTCAGCCGCGGCCCGAACCGGTCGCCCAGCATTCCGCCGAAGAGCTGGAATACCGCGTAGGGATAAGCAAAGGCGGAAAACGCCAGGCCGAGCTCCGTGTTGGAGAGCTTCAAATCGGCCTGCATCAACGGACCCGCAATCGCGATGTTTGTGCGGTTCACGAACAGCAGGAAATACATCGCGCAAAGCAGCA
Source organism: Alphaproteobacteria bacterium (assembly GCA_028869355.1). Classification (GTDB taxonomy): domain Bacteria; phylum Pseudomonadota; class Alphaproteobacteria; order Micropepsales; family Micropepsaceae; genus CAIYRG01. Next base: position 1,756 of record JAGWSK010000296.1, read on the forward strand.
ACAGCACGATGCCCGGCGGCCGCAGATATCGACGCGAATTCCGAATCATGACGCGGGCCGCGTCTCGCCCTTGATCTGGGTACGGTGCATGATCCGCCGATCACCGGCATCGAAGGAGTCACGCCGATGCATGGTGCAGCGATTGTCCCACATCACCAGATCACCCACGCGCCACTGGTTGTACCAGGTCAGCTCATCGCGCGTGGCGCAGGACCAGATCTCGTCCAGCATGGCCTCAGACTCGCTCAGCGGCATGCCGATGATATAGGCATTGCGCCTGCGGCCGAGATAGAGCGCACGCCGGCCCGATTCCGGATGCCGGCACACCAGCGGATGAACCGCGCCAACGGAATTCACCGGGTCGTCCACTGCCTCGACGCCCAGCCGGAGATAACCACCGCTGTTGTAGGTTCCGTCATGCTTCAGCTTCAGCCCCTCGATGCGCCGCTTCAGCAGTTCCGGCAGCCCTTCATACGCCCCATACATATTGACAAAGCCGGTATCTCCACCTCTGGGCGGCACTTGCAGCGCGTACAGCATGCTCGCTTTGGGCGGGTCTGAGATATAGGACATGTCGGTGTGCCAGACCGCCTCGCCCGAGCCGAGGCTGCCGATCGGCACACCGTTTTCGGTCACGTTCGACACCACATAGATTTCCGGCTTGCCCTCGACGAAACGCCGCCCGGTCTCCTGCACCGGCGCCCAGTCGAGCGCGCCAAACCGCCGGCTGAATCCGATCAGATCGTCGTCCGTCAGGCTTTGGCCGCGAAACAGCAGTACCAGATGTTCAATCCAGGCGCGGTGGATTTGCGCAAATTCGCGCTCCGCTACCGAACGCAAATCGGCTCCGATGATTTCGGCCCCCAACGCGGCCCCTGTGGGTCTGACCTGCAAAACCATCAACTCTCCTGCAGCCGGACATTGCCGCGGCCGGAATCAGGATACAATTGAATTATGGCCGCAAGTGAATTCATCGTGCTGGGACTGGGCGCCATGGGTAGCGCCGCGGCCTTCCAGCTCGCCAGGCGCGGTCGCGAAGTGCTCGCGATCGACCAGTTTTCTCCACCGCACACATTTGGATCTTCCCATGGCGAGACACGCATCACGCGCTGTGCTATCGGTGAAGCCCCTTATTATTCGCCGCTCGCGTTGCGCTCGCATGAGATCTGGCGCGACATCGAAGCCGAAACCGGCGCCAACCTGCTCACCATCACCGGTGGATTGATCCTCTCAAGTCCCGCTCGTACGGCGCGACTCCATGTCGATGATTTTTTCGCCAACACGGTTGCCGCCGCCCGGCGATATGGCATCGCGCACGAACTTCTCGACACCGGCCAGATCCGCCGGCAGTTTCCGCAATTCCGCGTGCGCGATGGCGAACAGGGCTATTTCGAGCCTGGCGCCGGATTCTTGAGGCCGGAACCGTGCGTCGCCGCGCAACTCCAACTGGCAAAACGGTTCGGCGCGGAAATCCGCACCAATGAACGCGTGCATCGGTTCGAGCCGCTCGCCGATTCCGTGCTTGTGCATACAAGTCACGATACAATCCGTACACAGAGACTCATCCTGTGCGCTGGGCCCTGGCTGCCGCAACTCATCGGGCCGCGCTATGGCGCTCTATTTCGTATCCTCAGACAGGTCCTGTTCTGGTTCGGGGTTCGAGATGCCGGCCCCTACAGGCCAGAAAACTGCCCGGTTTATATCTGGGAGCTTCAAGGTCCCGATCGGGCGATTTACGGTTTTCCCGCCATTGACGGGCCGGCGGGCGGAATCAAAATCGCAACCCAGCAATACGAAACCACGACCACGCCGGATTCGGTCGAACGCGAGGTTTCGCCGTCCGAAATTTCCGCCATGCATCGTTTGATCGCGCCGTTCTTCGCCGGACTCACCGATCACTGCATCAAAGCGGTCACCTGCCTGTACACACAGACGTCTGATTCCGGATTCGTCATTTGTCCGCATCCCGATTCGGATCGCGTGATCATTGCCTCGCCCTGTTCCGGGCACGGCTTCAAACATTCGGCCGCCATCGGCGAATTGCTCGCCGATGTTGCGACTGGCGCGGCTCCGCGCATGGATTTGTCACCGTTTTCCCTGTCCCGATTGCTCTAGCAGATTCTCCTTCCCCCCTTGCGGGGGAAGGTGGCCGCCGCGCACCTTTTCAGTGCGCGAATCGCGGCCGGAAGGGGGCAACCACGCCCAAGCCAGGCCGTTATGACTCCAGCCCCGAGTCTCACATGCATCTGATCCAGATTCTGCTTCCGACCTTCGACAATGAGGGGAAACCCTTCCCGCACGAGGTTTACGGTGCCATCGGCGACGAATTGGTCGCGCGGTTCAGCGGCCTCACCGCCCACAACCGTGCGCCCGCGCAAGGATTCTGGACCAGCGGCAATCAGACCTCGCGCGACGAAATCGTGGTGTTCGAAGTGATGGTTCAGGAGCTGGATGAAGACTGGTGGTCGCAGTACCGCCGGGAACTGGAGGGCCGCCTGCGTCAGGAATCGGTCGTCATCCGCAGCTATCCGATCCGTCTGTTATAATTAAGCGTTTTCCGCCGAAGTGGCTGCCGGTTCGGCGTAGAAAACGCGTCAATAAAAAAATAGGGCATTTTTGCAGTTCAAATGAAATCGCAAAAATGCCCTATCTCACCAGCCACTGCACGACGGCATACTCGGCGCCGGCCAATTCGCGCGGACATTCGAGATGGCCGTAATGCGTCATCGGCAAATCCCAGTTGATCAGGCGGATTTCCGCACCGGGATTTTTCGCCCGGTATTCGTTGGCAATGAACACTTCGACCGCGCGCGCCGGGTCCTCGGGATTCCAGTGATTGCGATCGAAATGCGCGGTGGTCCAGACCATGCGCCGAAATCCATCCATCCTTGTGTAATGAGTCGCGTACAAATCCTTCGCGACGTCTTCGAATGGTATGCGCCATGGATTGCCCGTCCGGTTCAGCAGCGTTTCGATCTGATCTTCGACCCAGCCCTTTTGGGTGAGATCCGGCCCGTGTTCGAGATTCTGCAATTGCTGTTTGAAATTCGGCCGCCGCCGCGCTTCCGCCGACAGCCATGCTTCGGCGATCTGCAGATGCGACATGCCCGGCTCATACAGCGGATTGAGAAACCCGCTATAGCCGCGTGCATAGGATGCCGGATCGCGCCGCTCGAGTTCGAAAATCGGCGCCTTGCCGCCCGGCGGAGAAGCGCCCGCGCGCGGCGCCACCTGACGCCCGCGCACCGTGCGCAACAGCTCCAGCCGCGCTGCCGCGCCACTGCCCCAGCCGAGAAAACGTCCGTTGAGCCGTGGGCTGAGATCCGGGTCGTCATAGGCCATCATCGCCAGCTCGCCCGAGGTCGAATGGCCCACCAGCAGCAAATCGCCGCGCGTGTGCCGCATCAGCAGGGCTTTCAACCCCTGCATGATCAGAGAGTTGGTGAAGATTGCATTGCGAATGTCGTATTCGTCGGCCGAGAGTTCGCGGTCCAACAGATAGGCCGGCTGCCGTTTTGGATCGGCGATCTCCTCGTCCCAACCGCCATATTTGAAATTGCCCGGGATCGTGACGATCATCACGTTCAGCTTCTGGGCCAGATATTGCGCCCAGCCGGGACGGTTCTTCAGATCGACGAAGAACTCATAGAAATTCGCTGCACCGCCATTGATGATGACAAACCAGGGGTATTGCTCCGCCTCCGGATCAAGGCTCGTCAGCTTCAAACCGGTAATGTCCCAGTCGAGATCATAACGCCGGAATCGCTCGACGGCCCAAGCCGCTTCATAACCGAGTTCGCGCGCGGGACGATCCGCCAGCTCACGCGGATCGAACGCTCCGCCCGGCGCCTTCGCGGCCAGCGCGGAAACCGTTCGCCCGCGATCGGGAAGTTCGAAGTTTTCGCCGGCGCTGCGGAAATCCGCCTCGCCAAGCGAAACATACACGGCGCCCGCGTCGTCGAGCAGCCGGTGAATTTTCTCGCTGATTGTCATGGGTGGGCCCGCCGCGCTTTGCGCGGCATTATCTGAATCTGCCGCGGCGCTTCGCGCCGCGTGCGGGCCGCCCACCCAGCCGCGCCGCGTCCGCGGCGCGAATGAATCATTGGCGCGCGGACGAGCGCCCACTGGATGGCCGCCTCAAGGGCGGCCATGACAATTTGATTTTGCTTCCGTCGCATCATCCTTACTTGATCGCGGTCAGGAACTTAAGCACCGGCCCCGAAACCGACGTGTCCGGCGTTCCCACCGAAAACACCTGCGACATGTGACTGTGGTCCTTGAACTCGGCGAAGGTCGGGCAATGCCCCGCATCGCACATGGCCGATTTCAGATTCTGTGCCTCTTCGGGCGCGCCCGGTATGTCCACTTCCGTGTACGAGACAAGAAGCGGAATAGTAACTTTCGTCATTCCCTCCACTGCACCACGTTCGCGAAGTTGTTGCGGATCATGCCCGTAATATTCCGATCCGCGGCCGAGATTGTAATGCCCGGAATGGATGATGGCGCCCTTCACGCCGATTCCCTCCGGTCCGTAAAATTCGGGATGCGACAGATACCCCGCGATCAACCCCGCGCCGGCCGATTGCCCCCACAGAACAATGCGATTCGGATCGCCGCCATATTGGGCGATATTCGCCTTGA
>JAGWSK010000297.1 GCA_028869355.1 Alphaproteobacteria bacterium
ATCAGGGCGTTGTGCCCCGGTGCCTTGGAGTGGATTTGTCGAATGGTCGCGCCGGGGGCGATCAACTCGGCACACCCCTAGGTAGCAACATGCTATTCCAGGTAGAGTTCGATTTGTACCAGATTGTTCCAGTATGTTCGCATACTATACGAGAATGTAGCCGGCTGTGTCATATCAGACACAGTTCCAGCGGCGGGCAAGCAGCGTGTCAGAAACCGCCGGTCCAACGCGTAAGGCGCTTATTCCGATTGTTCAGCGTCCCGCAATTTCCAGGTACACGGCTTCCAGGTTGCGCGTGAACTGCGCAATGTCGAACAACGCGCAGGTGTCGCGTTGCGCGGTCAGTTTGACGCGCGTGGCGGCGAGCAGGCCGGAATCGCGTGCGAGCTGTAGTGCAAGTTGTTCGTATTCCAAATTCGATGATGTGATCAGCTCCCGCATCCCGCAGTGGCTGAGGATGCTTGCGGCTACGCGAGACTGAAACGATCTGCCACGACAAGTCACGAGCGGCACGCCGCTCCAAACCGCGTCCGTTGCGGTGGTGTGCGCATTGTAGGGCAGCGTATCTAGCGCGAGATCCGCAAGAGCGTGCCGCGCCAGATGTGCTTCGGGCAAAGTCCGCGGCGCAAATATCAGCCGCTCGGGGGCTATGCCGTGCGTCTGGGCTTCCCGCCGGAGATTGCCGGCAGCGGCCGGATTGTCTGCGAGCAACCACAATACGCTGCCATCGACCGCGCGCAGCAAGCGCATCCAGATGCCGAACACTGCTGGTGTGATTTTGCAGTTGTTATTGAAACAGCAGAACACAAATGCCTTCTCTGGCAGACCGGCTTCGCGGCGTGAAGGGGCGGCGCCGGGTCTGCGGCTGCGATCATTCGGCTGATAGCAATCGGGCAGGTACACGACGGTCTCCGTGTACAAACATTGTTGCGATTCCGGGATGATGATGGCGTCAGAGATGACGTAGTCGATGTATGGCGACGCCATGGTGCCGGGATAGCCGAGGAAATTGATCTGTACCGGCGCCGGATGCGACGCGAGAATGACGCCGCGCGAAACTCCGGTGTAGCCATTGAGATCGACCATGATGTCGATTTCGAAATCGCGGATGAGTTTGGCGACGGCCGCATCGGACATTTCCCGCGCATCGATGAAATGTCGCGCCGCCGATTCGATCCGGGCGCGAATCCTGTCCGGTCGATTTGGCCCAATCGAAAACGCGAACGTGTCAAACCGGTCTTTATTGTGGTGTTCAAATACGCCGGCGATCATTGTGCCGACGATGTGCGTGCGAAAATCCGTGGACAGATAACCGACCCGGATGCGCTCATGTATCGGATGTTCCCGCACGGCCGGCGCCGGCTCTGGCGGACATTGTTCCAGCATCCAGAGTCTGGCGGCCCCCGAATTTTCCGCAGCCGAATCGAACATTGTGAGGCAATCGAGCGGATCGATCACTCGCCGGCCGGCGATGAGCGCATCCGTAACGGTTTTCTCGTCCCGATCCCGCCGGCTCCAGTCGCAGGCGCGCAGACGCGCATGGATTGCGAGGCGTCGGGCTCCGATGTGATCGGCATCGAGCGCGAGGGCCTTCTCCGCATCCGCGGCGGCTTCCGGAAAGCGGTTGAGATTGGCAAGTGCCTTGGCGCGACTGCTCAGGATGTCCGGATCACGCGAATTCAGGGCAATGGCGCGGTCCAAAAGAGTGAGTGCTGCCTGATTGTCGCCCACCGACATCAACGCAACAGCGCAACCCGTCAATGCCGCGACGTGGTCAGGATCGAGCGACATGGCTTTTCGATACGCGTCGAGTGCGGCTCCGGGGCGATTGAGTCCCGCGAGCGCCGCGCCCCGGTTGTGCCAGCCGGCCGTAGAATTGGGCGCAATCTTCAGGACACGATCGGCCCAGACCAGCGCCTCTTCAAATCGTTTCAGCCGTGACAGCAAGCTCGCGCGATTGATGAGCGCCTCAACGTTTTCGGGGGCAAGCCGCAGTGCGGCGTCGAGGGCAGGAAGCGCCTCCGCGTGGCGCTGCATCGCTATCAGTGCAGTGCTGCGCGCCACATGACATTCCGTGAAACCGGGGTCGAGTCCCAGCGCCCGATCGAAATATCCCAACGCATCGGCCGGTCGTTGACGGCGCAGCAGCAGCACGCCAAATCCGTACGCGATGTCCGGATTGTCCGGCGCCAGTGTCAGCGCCCTTTCGAGATCACGAGCAGCATCGCGTTCGCGGCCCATTCTGCCGAGAAGATTGCCGCGTCCGAGTAGCGCATTGGCATAGGATGGCTGACTTTCGACCGCACGATTGAAGCTGGCCAGCGCATCTTCATTCCTGCCCAGTTCCGCCAGCGCGTTGGCGCGATTGTTCCAGAGCACGGCATTATTCGGCTCGCGCTCAAGAGCCGTATCGTAACTCGCCAGCGCTTCTGCATGACGCTCGAGTTCAAACAGAACATTGCCGCGATTAATCAGAATATCGGGGGAGTGCGGCATGATCGCGAGCGCCAGGTCATAGACGGCGAGTGCCTCCGTGAACCGGCCGCTCTGCGCCAGCGCATTCCCCTGCCGATACAGGGCGTCTGCGGAATTCTGACCCTGGGGATTCACGCTGGCGTTCTGATTCAGAAGTTTCGTGATTTCGTTTTGAAGTTTAGCAATCTCCGGTGTCGCCAAACAGAAGCGTTATCCGTCACGCTGGAAGACAAACCATTCCTGTTGCTGACGTCAACGGCGGGTTCGTGAGATTTAACCCGGTTTCCTTTTGTTCATTCCCCGCTGCACCGCCGGCCGCGCGCCGACCCGGTCGAGCCAGGCTTTGACATTGGGGAAATCTTCAATTTTCTGGCCCTGCCAATCCCACCGGCTGGCCCAGCCGAAGCAGGCAATATCGGCAATGGAATATTCGCCGGCCAGATAATCCCGGTCGCTCAGGCGCTGGTCCATGACCGTGTAAAGCCGGTGCATTTCCTCGCGAAAGCGATCCATCGCATACGGAACCTTTTCTTTGGCAAAGCGCAGATAATGATGCGCCTGTCCGCCCATCGGGCCGAGTCCGCCGACCTGCCAGAACAGCCATTCTTCCACTTCGATGCGCTGGCGTTCCGCCTGCGGATAAAATTTGCCGGTCTTGCGCCCGAGATATTGCAGGATCGCGCCCGATTCAAAAATCGACACCGGCTGCCCGCCGGGCCCATCGGGATCAGTGATCGCGGGAATCTTGTTGTTCGGCGAGACCGCGAGAAATTCCGGCTTCTTCTGGTCGCCTTTCGTGATGTTGATCCATTTGATCTGATAATCGAGCCCGCATTCTTCCAGCATGATGCTGGCCTTTACGCCATTCGGTGTCGGCCAGAAATACAGCGTGACGGGATTTCTCTGCGTCATTGGGTTCTTCTCCGAAGCTTTTGAATGGCGCTTTCCAGCGCATCCAGGAAACGCGAGCGGTCCTTTTTGGCAAATCCTGCATGACGGGTTTCACGCCCGGTCACTTCGCGCAGGTGGCGGCTTAAATCGCGCATCGCCAGAGCCATCCCGATCCGGTCCTCGCTGACGATTTCGCCTTTTGCGTTGAGCACGACCGCGCCTTTGGCAAGGCAGCGTGCGGCCAGCGGCAGGTCGGAAGTGATTGCAATGTCATTGCTGCCGATATGCGCCGCAATCCAGTCGTCCGCAGCATCCGCCCCTTCGGCGACGATCACGTGGTGAAATCGAGGATTGCGGCCGGGTCGCAGCCCGCCGTTGCTGACGATGTGCACTTCAAGATCATGGCGCGTGGCCACGCGCTCGACTTCTTCTTTTACCGGGCAAGCGTCGCCATCGACGAAAATTTCCAACACGTCAGACTATCTCCGATTCCAGACGGCCGCGGCTATTCAGCCGGTATCGTGAACGCCGCGCCGGCTCGAAAGCGTGGCTGCCGTTCCAGCGCATCACATCCACCGTCGCATGCGGCCCGTCCAGACAGACAAGGTTGTAGCTGTTTCCTTCGCCTTCGCGCGTGCGGGTGGATACCGCAGTTCCGGCATGCACGACCAGCATGGTCTCGTGCAGTAACAGATCACTTGCCGGATGTCCGCTGGCCGGCCGGTGATGATGCCCCGAAAGCAGCAAGTGAACGCCGGCATCTGCGATCGCGCGCAAGGCCAGCATGGCACGGCCCGCAAGCTCAATTCGCGGCTCCCCATGAGCGCTCGCAATCGGGTGGTGCGTGACAATGATTTTCCACGCAGCTTGCGGGATATGCTCGAAACGGCGGCGGATCAGGCCCATCTGGCCGATCGATACGCGGCCGGATTTCCAGGTCAGGCTGCGCGCCGTGTTCAATCCGAGGACCGCGAGTTCGTCATCGACATACCAATCGCCAGAGGTGGAGGTTTCCCGGATATGCCGGCGATATTTCTCCAGCGGACTGAAAAAGCGATGCATCACGTTATAAAGCGGGATGTCGTGATTGCCCGGCACAATGACTACGGGCGCCTTGATCCGATTAATGAAATGCTTTGCCTGGGCAAATTGCGAGCTGCGCGCCCGTTGTGTCAGGTCGCCGCTCAACACGACAAGATGAGGACACATCTCACCGAACTGTGCGATCAGCGCGCCCACAATCGCGGCGTCGTGGCGGCCAAAATGGAGGTCAGAGATGTGAGCGACCAACCGCATTGCTTTCAGCTTCTGGAACCGGAGCATATACGCGTAGAGCCGCGGGTCTGATCCGGTAGTGCAGGGGAGTGCTGAGCTGCACAAGCTCACCGTCCATGGCGAGCGTCACCTTCGGCGGCCGCAAGCCGATCTCGACCGTTTGGGCGCGGAACACGCGCAAATCCTTTGCCGGATCGCTGAAACCCATCACATACCGCAAACTGAACCAGACCAGCGAAAGGCGCGTCTGCTGGCGCGCAATATAGACCCAGAGTTCACCGCCATTCAGTCGATTGCGGCGGCCCAATGCAAAGGGTTCCAGATCATAACGATTGTTCCCGACGAACAGACAGGGCGAGCGCCAGATTTCCGCCTGGCTTCCGGCGCGAACGGAAAACCGGCGCAGCGGATTCGTCGGCGTGAGCTCGGAGCGCATCATCTCGCCATATCCGGTAATAACGGTCAGCAGGTTGTTGAA
>JAGWSK010000298.1 GCA_028869355.1 Alphaproteobacteria bacterium
ATGCTTCGACGAACGGATCGAAAAGCGCGCTTCCGCCAGATTCACATATTCCCGCAGGAGCCCCAGTCCACCACGGAATTTTCCGGCCCCTCCGGAATCGCGAATAAGTTCGAACCGCTTGATGCGCGTGGGAAATTCACTTTCGATGATTTCGATTGGCGCGATTTTGGCATTGCTCTGATTGACCGTGGTACCGGAAGCGCCGTCACGCGATGCCCTGCCGCCGGCCCCGCCGCCGACAATTTCATATTGCACATAGCTCTTGCCGGCCGATGTTGTGCGGCCGCCGATAATGATCGAGCGGCTGCCGCAACCGTCGGCGCGCGCACGCGCCGGCACACAATGCGACAGGGCGTCGAACAAAGCTTCGACCATCGCATGCACCGTCGCATTGTAGGTGTTCACAGGGGCCGGGAAGCGTGGATTGAGAATGCTGCCTTCGCGCGTCCTGACCTCGAGGGCGCGCATGATCCCGCTGTTGATGAAAATCAGCGGATCGACCAGTGAAATGAGTACATACGCCGAGGCAGCCCGGACCAGTGGCGGCCTGACATTGGCAGGCCCACGAGTCTGATCCGCAGAACCGGAAAAATCCAGCACGATGCCGTCGCCGCGCTTCTCGACGACAACATGGATGCGAACCGGTCTATTCAGTTCGATTCCATCGTCATCAATGAAGCGTTCGGCTTCGAAGCGGCCATCGGCCCATTCTGCGATCGCGGATTTCATCCGCCGCGCCGTGATTTCGAGGAGCCGGTCGAAAGCGCGCAGCGATTTGGCTTCACCAAATTTGCCGATCAGTTCGCGGACGCGCTGCTCGCCGAGCCGGCAGGCCCCGGTCTGTCCGCGAATGTCGCCCAGCACCAGTTCGGGCGTGCGGCTGTTGGCGGCGATGATACGCTCGATCTCGGCGTTTGCACTGCCGCGCCGGGCATAGCGGATCGCCGGCAGATGCAGTCCTTCATTAAAGATCTCCCGCGCCTGGCCGGAGCAGGATCCCGGGACAGGACCGCCAATATCGCTTTTGTGGGCAATCGAGCCGCAATAGCCGATCAGCCGGTCGTGGTTGAAGATTGGCGTCAGCACCGCCATGTCGGGCGCATGCGGGCTGCCACCCTCGTAAGGATGGTTGATCAGGAATGCGTCACCATCGGCGATATCGTCCCCATACGCTTTTATGACCGCGGCACAGCAGGCCGGAAAGGCGCCCATATGCAGGGGCAGCACGACATGTTGCGCGATCACCTGCGCGTTCGTGTCCATGATCGCACAGGAAGCATCCTGCGATTCTCGCACAATCGTGGAATAGCCGGTGCGGAACAGCGAGTTCTGCATCTCCTGCACGATGCCGGACAGGCTCGATTTGATGATCTCGATTTCGACTGCGCCGGGAGCAGCATCTTGCGCCATCTCACGCCTCCCCGGTGCCGATGATGAGATTGCGAAACTCGTCCACGCGCAACGAGCAGCCCGGCGGAATTACCGTGGTCGCGTCCAACTGATCGACGATGGCGGGCCCGTCGAAAAAATGCCCGACATCGAGCTTTTCCCGCTGATAGACGGGACACTCGCGCATGACGCCGCCAAACCAGGCGCGGCGCGTCTCACGGCGGGCATCGGCAAGCGCGCGGTTTTCGTTGCTGAATTTGGGAAACTCCACCGGCGGCAGATGTCCAATTCCGCAAACGCGGAATGAAACAATCTCGACCGTTTCATCAGGTGCGGCATGGCCGAACATGCGCCGATGGGCTTCGTCGAACGATCTCCGCACCGATTCAGCGGTATCGGGCCCGAAGGCGCCGGTACAGGGAATGGTCAGCTCATAACCTTGCCCGGCGTAGCGCAGATCAAGCGACCGTTCGAGCGCAATGCGCTGCTGCGCGAAACCTTCGTCGCGCAGATCCCGGACGGCCTGGCTCTCCAGCGCGGCAAAGCCTTCGCGCAACTGATCCACCGTAATTCGATCGAGCGATATAATCCGTGAACGGATGTAATCGTGCCGCACGTCGGACATCAAAAGGCCCATGGCCGAGTGGACGCCGGGATAAAGTGGCACGATAACACCGGCCATTCTGAGTTCGGCGGCGATTGCGGCCGCATGCAGCGGCCCTGCCCCGCCGAATGCGAGCAGATGGAATTGGCGCAGATCATGGCCGCGCATGGTCGAGATCGCCTTGATCGCCTCCTGCATCTTGACATTGATCACGCGGATGATGCCGTCCGCAGCATGTTCGATGGTCAGATCAAGTTTGCCGGCCACCTGCGATTCGATCGCGCGTTGTGATGCAGCACGATGGAGCTTCATCCGGCCGCCCAGGAAATTCTCCTCACCGAGATAACCGAGCACGAGGTTGCAGTCGGTGATGGTTGGGTCCGTTCCGCCGCGGCCGTAACACGCCGGCCCCGGCACCGCGCCCGCACTGTCCGGACCGACGACAAGCTGTCCGAAGCGGTCCACGCGCGCAATCGTTCCTCCGCCGGCACTGACCGTATGGATATCGAGCATCGGCAGTGAAATGTCGCGGCCATCGATTGTACCGCGGTGGTGGACGGCGGGTTCGCCATTGCGGACCAATGACACATCGCAGGAAGTGCCGCCCATGTCGAAGGTGACAAGGTTCGGCAGGCGTGTTGCGGCCGACAGGCGGACGCTCGCCGTGACACCGCCCGCCGGACCGGACAGTACAGTGGCGACGGCCCTTTCCGCGCTGGTGGGGAAATTCGCCATGCCGCCGTTCGACTGCATCACATATTTCTGTTGGGTCGATATCCCGGCATCGGTCAGGCGCGCATCGAGATTGCCGATATAGCGGGCCAGAATTGGTTGCAGATAGGCATTCACCACGGTTGTGGACAGCCGGTAATATTCGCGGATCTGGGGGAGAATTTCCGATGACAAAGAGACGGCGCAATCCGGCATCTCCTGCGCGATGATCGCGCGGACGCGCTGTTCGTGCTCAGGCCTTAAAAAGGAAAACAGCAGACACACGGCGATGGATTGCGGCGCACGCGCCTTAAGTTCGCGAATGGTCGATTTGAGGGCTGCCTGATCCAGCGGTTGCAGGACTTCGCCCGAGGCTGAGACGCGTTCCGCAACTTCACCGGTCAAAACCGGTGGCACAAGCAGGGCCGGCCGATCGTAGAAAATGTCGAAGATCGCCGAGCCGTGCGGCCGGCATTGTTCGCCGACTTCATAGATGCCGCGAAAGCCCTTCGTCACCAGCAGCGCCGTCCGTACCCCTTTGCCCTCGAGCAGCGCATTGGTGCCGACTGTCGTCCCATGACAGAAATAAGCGATATCCTGAGCGCCAACCTGGTCCATCAGCAGTTCGATACCGGAGAGGATGGCGCGCGATGGATCGTCAGGCGTCGAAGGCAGTTTCGCGATTGTGATCTGCTGTGCCGCCTCGTCGAAATAGACGAAATCCGAGAATGTACCACCGGTATCAACGGTTACTCTGTATGGCGGCATACGGCCCACCCGTTTCGCGAGGCTCCGGTTTAGCGTGCCCCCACCCCTGGCAACAAGCCGGGCCTTTGCGGTGCCGGAAACGAACTCGTGATGGAGCGAATTGCCGCGATTTGCCGCGGTGGGATCGAAAACGGGTCCCGATATGCTAATCGGGCGGCAGGGTTAAAATGATGGGGCAAGCGCTTGAGCCCGGTGCTTTGGTATCTTGTGTGGTTGACGGTCGCGGTCCTGTTATCCTGCGTGGTAGCCGCGATGTTTGTTAACGACATGGGCCGCTTAAGCCGGCGGGAGCCGCTTCGAATTCCGTTCGTCGGCTGGGCGCAGCCGGGTGACTTGACCTATCCGCTGGCGATCGTCGAGTTGTTCGGTCCCTATGCCACGCTGTGCGGCGCGATTGTGTTTTTCGCCGGCTTCTCGGTCTATCTCGCCGCCTTCACGGGCTAGAACCGTTCACGCGGCTTCGGCGACGTCGATGTGGATGCCCTCGATGTCGGTAAACTGAAAACAGCCGAGCGGGCATTTCTGCAGCAGCTTGAGCCGCGCCTCGCCTTCCGAACCGTAGCCGAGCGCGCGGCTGCGCAGATGGGGATTTTCTCCGGTAAGGAAGTCCAGGTCCCGTTTGACCTGCTCGACGCTTTCAACCTTGAAGCCGATATGGTCGAGCCCGGTGCGCGCCGGATCCTGGGCATAATAGTCGGCGATTTTCCAGGGGATGATCATCAGCGTCACACGGCCGTCGCTGAGATAGAAATTTTCATCGCCGGGACGGTCGTGGCGTTCAAGACCGAAAACTTCAGCGTAGAAATCGGCGCATTTCGGCGCGTGACGCGTGCGAAGCGCGATGTGGCTGATCGCCCGTTTCTGCACCCAGTTGTTTTCGGCAAAGATGTCTTTTTGCTCTCCCGAGCCGGCTTCCGACAGATCGAAAATATTGGTGTCGGGATCATGGACGCTGTACGCAGCGTAGGGGCGGATGGGCGGGCGTTTCACCGCCGTTATTGTGCGGTCGAAGCGTTCAATCCGCGCGAGCGTTTCCGGGATGTCATCCACCTCGACCCCAAAATGATCCAGGCCGCTCAGGCGCCCGTCACGCCGCGGAATGCAGTTGAGGCCGACATAGCCGTCGCCCACCGGGACAGCCCGCGCCGGGCGCGGCTTCTTCGTGGTCTTCATGTCGAACAATGCCTGATAAAAACGGGCATTCATGGCGTAATAATCGGTGGCGATGGCGACATGATTGATCTTGGCAGCCATCGGCTTCACGCCTCGCCGTTGGCAACGTCGAGATACACGCCCTCGACATCGGTGAAATGGTGGTGACCGAATGGGCACTGTTTGAACAGCTTCAGGCGCGCTTCACCCTCGCTTCCGTATCCGAGCGGACGGCCATGC
>JAGWSK010000299.1 GCA_028869355.1 Alphaproteobacteria bacterium
GGCAATGCCGAGGCGCTCAAACACATGGACGATTCCGGCGCCCGCCTGACCGCCGGTTTTGGGATCGATATAGGCGATGCGGTGCGCCGAGCTCAGCGTGCGTTTCAACGCGACCTGGCTCGAAATATCGGGCGAGCGCGCGTCGCTTTTCACCGCAATCCCGAGGACTGCACGCGACAATTCGATTCCCGAACCCGCGACAACGAGATGTTCCTTTTCCAGAGCGGCCAGACCCGCCGAGGTCATTTCCACCAGATCGGGCTTTTCGCCCTTGTGGATCCGGTCGGTGATCGTGCCGGTCGTGCCGACCACGAAGTTCAGCGTGTCGCCGTGTTGTTTGGCGAAATCCCCGGCGATCTGCTGAATCGCATGCGCCATGGCGCCGCTGACATAGACATTGAGCTGCGCCGCCTGCGCGGAGAACGGCAAAAACACCGCCAAAGCAATGGCCGGCGGTGTGACAATGAACCTGCTCATTTGATCCTCCCGTGTGATTGCATTCGATGACTCAGCCGCCCGGCGGCCGCTGCATGGCAACCGTCTTCCGCCACGAGGACAGCGACTGCAGGCCATCATACCAGCGGCGGATTCCGGCGAATGATGGCATCGGGAACTGCGCCATCTCGGCGATGCACATGTCCGCACCCACGGACAGATCGGCGGCGGTGAATTCGTTGCCCGCAACGTAGCGGTGCTTTTGCAGCTCGGAATCAAGCACCTTTCCGGCACGCTCGAACAGCTGGTTGCCGCGTTCGACTTCAACCGGATCGGGATCACCCATCGCGAACAACCGCTTGACGACGCGCTGAAAGGCGAAAATCGCGCAGGCGGAATCCCAGTGTGCGCTTTCCCAATACATCCATTTGGTCACGTTGAGGCGTGCTCTTGGGTCCTGCGGCAGGATGCCGGATTGCGGCTTCAGCGAGGCGAAATATTCGACGATCGCGTTCGATTCCCAAAGCAGATAACCCCCGTCATCGATCACCGGCGCGCGCGCATTGGGATTGAGTGCGGCATATTCGGGCTTGCGCTGATCGCCTTTCGTCAGATCGACCAGGTGAAGCTCATAATCGATGCCGATGTGATGTGCGGCCCACAACACTTTGAACGAGCGCGGGCTCGGAGGAAAAGCGTAGAGCTTCAATGCCATGTGCCGTGTCCCTGCCGTGACCCGACATCATCGCAATTCGCGCGGCGAATCGCTACACAGCCATGATGAAATTTCCGGGTGAACTGAAATGACAGTAGCCAATCTGAAGACCGTCACGCGCACGCAGGGCAACAATCAGGCGCTCAAGGACGGCACGGTAAAGCCAAAAAATGTCGGATTTGACTTCATCGAAGTGAATCCGCTGATCGATGCCTTTCGCCGCATGGTGCGGGGTCTCGAGTTCGACGTCTGCGAAATGGCGATCACGACCTATATCTGCGCGCGCGCACACGGCAAGAAGATGACGGCAATCCCGGTTTTTCTGGTGCGCGCGTTTCACCACGGCGCGATCCTGGTGAATGCCAATGCCGGGATCCGTTCACCGAAGGACCTCGAAGGCAAGCGCGTCGGCGTCAATCGCGGCTATACCGTCACCACCGGCGTTTGGGCCCGCGGCATCCTGCAGCAGGAATACGGAGTGGATTTGTCGAAAGTGACGTGGGTGCTGTCCGGCGATGAGCATGTCGCCGAATACCGTCCGCCGGCCAATGTCGTCCCGATCGAAAAGGGAAAGAAGATGTCCGACATGCTGGCATCGGGCGAACTGGTCGCCGCGATCGGCGCGGAGAGCGACAGCCCGAACGTAAAGCCGCTGATTCCGAACGCGCTGGAGGCTGGACTGGCGGCGCTGAAAGCCCGCGGACATTATCCGATCAACCATACTGTCGTGGTCCGCGATGAAATCCTGCAGCAATATCCCAGTCTTGCAGCCGATGTGTTCGCCGCCTTTGCCGATGCAAAGCACTTTTACCTTGAGCATCTGAAGGCCGGCAAAATCGAAAAGCTCACGGAAACCGACCGGGTCCACCAGCGCGTCATGGAAATCGCCGGCGATCCGCTTCCCTATGGGATCGATGCGAACCGCAAGGTGATCGAAGAACTGATCCGGCACGCCGGCACGCAGAAGATTATCGATCGCCCCTTCGCCGTTGAGGAACTCTTCGCACCCGGGACCGAGAAGCTGGCTGCCTGAACGCATTACGAATTTGTCACAGGCTGTCGCGGGTTGCCCAAAGCGCCTCGCGATCAGTCAGAGTTCCGCCGAAGAACCATTCACGCGGTCGCACGTTCCATTGATCGCGAAACTTTGCCGGACTCTGGGATGGGCCGCCGTTTTCTGATTGGTGCAATCCTTTTGGGGGTTGCGGTTGTGGCCATTGCTCCCACATGGCTGCAATCGGGCCATGTCGAAGGCGCGCAGGTTGCCGATCCGCCGGGCGGCGGCAGAGGCGGGAGTGGCGGCGCCCAGGGGGCGGTTCCTGTCACGGTTGTCGCGGCAAAGCGCGAAGACGTGCCGATCTATCTGACCGGCATCGGCACCGTGAGGGCGCTCAACACAGTCGCCGTGACGCCGCAGGTCAGCGGCGCAATCACCCAGGTCGCCTTTACCGAAGGCCAGATGGTGAAGCGCGGCGAGTTGCTGGTGCAAGTCGATCCGCGCCCTTACGAAAATGCTCTGATCCAGGCGCAAGGCCAGTTGGCAAGGGACCAGGCGTTCCTCGCCAACGCCGAACTGGATCTCAAACGCTTTCAGACCCTGGCCTCGCAAAATTCCATCGCTTTGCAGCAGGTCGACACCCAGTCGTCACTGGTCAAACAATATGAAGGCATCGTGACAACCGACCAGGGCACGGTCCAGACAGCGGCGCTCAACGTCAGCATGACCCGCATCGAATCGCCGATCAACGGCCGCACCGGATTGCGCCAGATCGATATCGGCAATGTCATCCAGGCGAACACCACGAATGCCATTGTCGTCGTCACTCAGATGAATCCGATCTCGGTCATTTTCACCTTTCCCGAAGCCGCATTTGAACAAGTCCGGACCGCCCAGCTGAAAGGCACGGTTCCGGTGACAGCTTTGGACAATGACGGCACAGCGCTCGATCAGGGCACTCTGCTGACGCTCAGCAATCTGATCGATACCACGACGGGTACAATCGCGCTGAAAGCGACCTTCCCGAACGCAGCGCTTCGCCTCTGGCCGGGACAATTCATCAATGTCCGCGCGTTGCTCGGCTATGAGCACGGCGTCGTCACCGTGCCGTCACAGGCGATCCAGATCGGGCCGGATAACCCTTTCGTTTATGTCATCAGCCAGAACAACATAGCCCAGCAACGGGAGGTGCGCACGGGCGCCACCGTGAGCGGAGTAACCGTCGTTGCGGAAGGTCTGCAGCCGGGTGAACGCGTGGTGACCCAGGGTCAATTCAAGCTGATAAATGGATCGAAGGTGCAAGTCGCTCCGGTCGTGATGGCGCGCGCCGGTACACAATAACTCATGAGCGTCTCCGATTGGTTTATCAGCCGGCCGGTCGCAACGTCGTTGCTGATGGCCGGAATCGTGGCGATCGGCGGCGTGGCCTATCCGCAACTGCCGGTGTCCTCGCTTCCGGATGTGGAATTCCCGACCATCTCGGTCTCGGCGTCGCTTCCCGGCGCCAGTCCGGAAACCATGGCCAGCGCCGTCGCGACGCCACTGGAAACCCAGTTTGCCGCGGTTCCCGGCGTCACCCAGATGACGTCCAGCAGCGGTTTGGGTTCGACCAATGTGACATTGCAGTTCGATCTCAGCGTCGATATCAACGCGGCCGCAGGGGACGTTCAGACCGCCATCAACGCGGCCTCTGGATTGCTTCCGCGACAGCTTCCGTCGCCCCCCACCTTCCGCAAGGTCAACCCGACCGAAGCTCCGATCCTGATCATTTCGCTGCAATCCGACAAATATCCGCTGACCATCGTGGACAATTATGCGGAAACGGTGCTGGCGCAGCATATCAGCCAGATCAACGGCGTGGGCCAGGTCGTTGTGACCGGTCAGCAGAAACCGGCGGTGCGCATACAGATCGATCCCGCCAAACTTGCCGCTGTGAATCTCGGTCTGGAAGATGTCCGGAACGTCCTGGCAAGTGCAACCGTCGACCAGCCCAAAGGTACCTTCGAGGGGCCGCATCAGTCCTTTATCATCTACACCAACGATCAACTGCTCAGCGCTGAACCCTGGAACGACGTTGTCGTCGCATACGAAAACGGGCACGTCTCGCCGATCGGCTATGCGGCGACCAATGTCCCGACAGCGGTTTCCACGTCAACCCAGGTGCAGAACGGATCACCGGTGCGCATTCGCGATATCGGGCGGGCGGTTGACGGTCCGGAGAATGCGTTGGTCGCATCGTGGCAAAACAACAACCGCGGAATCCTGCTGATCATTTCCAAACAGCCGAATTCGAACGTCATTACGGTTGTCCGCGACATTCAGGCCGCGCTGCCCCAGCTCCGCGCATCCATACCGGCCGGCATCAACATCAATATCATCATGGACCGGACGCAAACCATCGCGGCATCCATTAATGACATCCAGCTGACACTGTTGCTCACGATCGTTCTGGTTGTCGCCGTCATTTTCCTTTTCCTGCGGACGCTGTGGACAACCGTGATCGCCGGCATCGCGATTCCGATATCGATCCTTGGAACCTTCGCATTGATGTATCTGGCGGGGTACAGCCTCGACAATCTGTCGCTGATGGGACTGGCGATCGCCGTCGGGTTCGTCGTGGACGACGCCATCGTGATGCTGGAAAACGTCTACCGGCACATCGAGCTCGGCGAGGAA
>JAGWSK010000300.1 GCA_028869355.1 Alphaproteobacteria bacterium
ATCCGGGATTCCGGCAGCACCTCATGCCTTGTCTTCGCCGATGCCGAAGGCAACGCGCTCTCGCTGGTACAAAGCATTTTCAATGTATTCGGCGCCATGCTGCTCGATCCCGCAACCGGGATTCTGTTCAACAACCGCATGCATGGATTTAGCCACGATCCCAACAGCGCCAATGTCGTGGCGCCCGGAAAGCGGCCGGCACACACGCTTTGCCCGGTGCTGGTCGAACGTGACGGCGGATTGCGCTACGCGATGGCGACGCCGGGCGGCCTGTCGCAGACACTGACCAATGTGCAGGTGCTGTCGCATCTCATCGACTGCGGCTTTGACGTGCAGCAGTCGGTGGAGTTTCCCCGCTGGTGCAACAGCAAAAGCGGCCAATTCCTGATCGAACGCGGTTTCCCGGAACATTTCACTGAGGTGCTTTTGCGCGACATGGGTCAACGTGCGGTGGTTCGCGACGACGCCTATTCTTTCGGCTCTGCGAAAGTGGTTGAGTTGGGATCACGGGGCACGCTCGCCGGCGGCGCCGATTTCCGCCGCGAAGCATTCGCCCTTGGAATTTAACGGGAGGAATCAATGAAGCGCTGTCTGATTGCCTGCCTTCTGATGATTGCGAGTCCGGCTGTGGCACAGCAAAACGTGCCGCAGATCGCGTTCACATCGGTGCCGGATTTTCTCAAGCTGCCGCCCGGAATGAACTTCGGCGAGGTCCCGGGCGTCGCGGTGAATTCCAAGGGCGACATATTTGTCTTCACCCGTTCCAACAGCGCCAATGGTCCGGCCTATGCGCCGGCGGCTGCACAACTGCTCGAATTCGGGCCCGATGGCCGGCTGATCGGGGAAATCGGCAAGGGCCTTTATGGATGGGCTGAGGCGCACAGCGTCCGCATCGACAAGAACGACAATATCTGGGCGATCGACAAAGGCTCGGACATGATCATCAAGTTCAATCCCGCCGGCCGGGTGCAATGGGTGTTTGGGCGCCGCAAGGAAGCGGCCGACGAGGACACAAAGCCGTGGGAACACGTCAATCCGCCGCTTCCGGCAATCGACGGTCTGTTCCGTCAGCCCACGGATGTTGCCTGGGATTCGAAGGGTAACATCTACATCACCGATGGCTATATCAATTCACGGGTGGCGAAATATGACAGCCACGGCGACTGGGTGAAATCGTGGGGCACCAAAGGAACCGCGCCCGGCCAGTTCAACCTGCCGCATGCGATAGCGATCGACAAGGACGACAACATTTATGTCGGTGACCGCTCCAACCGCCGGATTCAGGTTTTCGACACCGACGGCAAATTCTTGCGGATGTTCACCATCGACGTGCCTCCCGATCCAACCACTCGCGCGGTCAACGGCGCAACTCCAACCGGGGCGAAACTTGCGCAGTTGATTGGCGCGCCCAATTCCCTTTGCATCACTGCGCCACCGAATCAGGTGCTGTTTGTTGGCGAAAGCACCTACCCCGGCCGCATCTTCAAGGTCTCGCTGGATGGCAAAGTGCTTGGCGTCATCGGCCGCTCAGGGCGCAATATTGGTGAATTTTCCGGCGCCCATGCGCTGGCCTGCCCGTCAGAGCACGAAATCTACGCCGCCGAAACCTCCAACTGGCGCGTCCAGAAGCTGTTGCTGAAGTAATCGCCCTACACGGAGAGAAAGAGTGCAAGTCGAATCACTGGCTCTACCTCCACCTTGCGGGGAGGTCGAAAAAGCGTAGCTTTTTCGGGTGGGGGTGTGCTCGACGAAGCCCCCCACCCGCGAATTTTCAGGACCGAAAATTCGCGCGCCTCCCCGCGAGGGGGAGGCCGATTTTGCCTTAGCAAATTTCATCACGCTGCGGGCCGGGCGTTACCCCGGCAGCTAACTCGAGGGCAGCCGCCTCTCATTCGAGGGATCGCGCTTTCGCACGACAGGCCGGGCCGCCCGGGCCTTCACTCGTTCGAAACGCCGCAGCGCCCCAAAATTCTACTCCGTCGGCTTCGCGGCGCAATCACTCCACCGCCTCTCCCCTTGAGGGTTGAGGGCGTGAAGAAATCGCCAGAGGCGATTTTAGCCCGAACGGCGGCGCGCCCGCGCGTGCGCTTATGCACGCGCGCTGTGGCGCGCCGGGTGAGGGGAATTCATCCCAGCGGCTTTGGGCGCTCGTTCAGCTCGATATAGGTTCCCCACGGATCGGACACGAAGCAAATTCCCGTGCCGTTGGCATTCTTCGTGTACGGACGTTCGATCTTGACGCCCTGCGCCTGCAGGTTCTTGCAGAAGTTGTCCAGGTTCTTCACGTCAAATCCGATATGGTCCAGCACGTGGCCTTTGGTCCCGACCGTCGGCGTGTCCGTCTTCGAGAAGGAAAGATTGGCTCCCGGGATATCGGCGGCGACATTCGTGCCGCGCATTCCGGGCTTGGCGCCGAAGAATTTCGCATACCAGGCCTGAATCTTCGGAATCTGGTCCTGCGGCACATAGAAATGAATGTGATGATGCCGGATCGGGATCGTCTGCGTCTTGTCTTCCAGAATCTCGATCCGCAACCCGTCAGGCGTGGTGACGAAGGCCTGGTCCTTCCGGCCGTTTCCACCGGGAACCACCGGAACGCCGGCCGCTTTCCATTTCGCCATCGCTTCCTGCACATTCGGGACGAGGAAACCGACATGATTGACGACGGTGCCGACCGTTCCGCCGGTCGCCGGTGCGGCATTGGCCCCAAGATTCAGGAATACGAACACGCCGGGGAATTTCACAATCTGGAAATTGCCATTCTTCATCGCGGTGCCGCCCATCGCGACGAGGATCTTTTTCGTCGCTTCGGGATCGCGCGAATTGAGGTGCCAATGGCCCATGGTCACGCCCATTGCATTGGGCGGGTAAGCCTGCGCGAAAGCTGTTTGTGGGGCTGTGCCGGCGGCAAAGGCAAACATCAAAAACAGCGCCGCGATCAATCTTGTCATGCTCGTCCTCCCTGCAGCGGCATTGGCCGCCGCGACTGTCACCAGTCTAATCCCCTGCTCTCCGCGCCGCCATCCCCGCCCAATTCATCACTTCCCGTGAGGAGGTCGCGCTAATGCATGTTTACCTCCCCCGTTTACGGGGGAGGTGCCGAACAAAGTGAGGCGGAGGGCGGAACTTACGCCAGCGGGCGCGATGCAAGATAGGCAGAGATGGCGACGATACCTCCGCCTGGGAGGAGACCCGTGATCTATCGGCGCAAATTACCCCAGGGCGACGTAGACGGACGAGTCGCCGCGCCGCACTTGCAGCAGGGATGGTTTGTTCGGGTTTTCGGTCTGCACGACCTTGGCAAGATCCTGCGTTGATGCCACCGGCTTGTTGTCGACGCTGGTGATGATGTCGCCCTGCTGCACTCCGGCTTCATCGGCATCACTGCCATTGTCGACATTGGCGACATACAATCCGTTCAACTTGCCATAGTTCTTGTTGTCCGACGGGATCGGCGACAGTGTCAGGCCCGCCATCCGCTGCGTCGGCGCTTCCGGCACTGGCGGTTTGGTCGCCGGCAGGGCCGCCATCTTCGGTTGACCCTCGGGCTGACGCAGCGTCGCGTCAACGGTCATCTGCTTGCCGCCGCGCAGGATATTCATCGCAATTTTCGTCCCCGGCGGCTTGTTGCCGATTTCCATGCGCAGTTGTCCGCTGGTGTGGATCGGCTGACCATCAAGGCCGGTCACGATATCACCCACCTTCAGGCCCGCCGCATCGGCCGCTGTTCCGGATTTCACGTCCGAAATCACTGCTCCGCCGATGACCCCGGTGACACCCATCGCATTCGCCAGCGACGGAGTCATATCCTGCAACACCACGCCCAGCTCACCACGCGAAACCGACCCATGCGCGATCAATTGTTTGGCGACGGCATCGGCCATATCGATCGGAATGGCGAACCCCACGCCGACATTGCCGTTGCTGTGCGTGAGAATGGCGGTGTTGATCCCGATCAGCCGTCCGCTCATATCGAGGAGTGCACCACCGGAATTGCCGGGGTTGATCGAGGCATCGGTCTGGATGAAATCCTCATAGCCTTCGATACCCAGATTGTTGCGGCCGAGCGCACTGACAATGCCGAAGGTTGCCGCCTGGCCGACGCCGAACGGATCGCCGATCGCCACCACATAATCGCCGACCGCAATGCCCCTGGATTGGCCGAGCGGCAACTGGGTCAGGTTGTTGGCGGCGACTTTCAGCACCGCGACATCGGTCTTCTCGTCGCCCGCAACCAGAGTGGCCGGCAATTCGCGGCCGTCGCTCAATGTCACCTGGATTTTGTTGGCATCCGAAATCACGTGATAGTTGGTCAGGATGTAACCATGCGCCGCGTCATACACGACACCCGACCCAACCGCATGCACATGCTCGGTCAGCGGCTTGGGATTGGCCGGCAGATTGAAGAAGCGGCGGAAGAACGGATCGTTGAACAGCGGATTGCCCGAAGAGCTGCCGCCACTGGCGCCCGCACCATTGTCCGTAACTTCGACAGTGCCTTCCACGGATATATTCACCACACCCGGTTCGGCCCGTTTGATCATCGGCGCCAGCGTCGGCATCTTATTGTGCCCATCGGGCGCGACGCTGGTCGTGTTCGCCACCTGCGGTCCGTTTGCTGGCGCAGCCGGAGCTGTATTGGAAGATGTCTGTCCAGAAGTTGGGTTGCTGTTCTGATTGCACGCTGCCAGCGCGCACAACAAGGGAAGAACCATATAACCCGCCGCGCGCATGCCGTTTGTCCTCATCGCCGTTGTTGAATGTGGTCCAGACCCACATCACTCTTTCGAGGTGTAAACACGCTTCGGAACTGCACGTTCCGGGTACGCGAGAGAACTGAGAAATTCGATGTGAAGCCGGAACGGCTGGCCGGCACATACGTCGCCGGACCGAATTTGCACTCTGCGCGTTACGCGGGTTTGAACCCCGTGGAGCGTGGTAAACGCTCATCGGGCGCTGCTATCTCCGTTACCAGATCGCGAATCACGCGCTTGTTGGGCAATGGCTCCACGATCATTTCGCGTGGCTCCAGCCGGGCCGTACAGGCATAAACCGTCTTATTGTCCAGACGGAGCATGCACTCCTTGCAGGCATTCGCGTTGATGCACGAATAGCGAAACGCGAGAGTCGCATCCTGTTCATCGCGAATGCGGCACAATCCGTCGAGCAGGGATTCGCCGGGTTCAAACCGCACGTTATAGCGTTGCCGGACAGAATCCCTTCCCGCTCCGCCGCGGGTCACGACCAAAGTTGCGATCAGACTCATGGGATGCCGGCTGCCGCCCGGCTGGGTTGGAGCGTGATCCGCGCGTCCCGGTATCTCTGCGCGTAGCTCGTTTCGAGGTTATTGTCCGTCAACGGATAATCTTCCCGCTGATGTGCACCGCGGCTTTCCCGGCGCGCCAGCGCCGCAGTCGCAACGCATTCCGCGACCAGCAACATATTGCGCAAATCGAACCAGTCGCGGCGCGTGGAAGCAAACGCGGTGGCCGGCGGCGGACGCTCCGGAAGTTGCGAGCGCAGGCGGACGATCTCGTGCAAGCCCGCGCGCAAGCCGTCGGAATCGCGCAGCGGACCAACATGCCGCTGCATCACATCCTGCAATTCCCTGATCGCCGGAGCCGAGAAACCCGCGGCAGCATCGCAAGCCTGAATCCGTTCAAGCGCTGCATCCGCCGCGGTCTCGCAAAACGCCGATACGGCGGACTTTCGCGCCAAGGCCGCCGCCGATTCACCGGCCCGGCGTCCAAACACGAAGGCTTCCGGTATCGCATTGCCCGACAGCCGGTTGGCGCCATTGGCGCCGCCCACCGCTTCGCCCGCCGCGAACAGGCCGGGTACGGAGCTTTGCATGGTCGCATCCACGCGGATGCCGCCCATGTGATAATGGGCGGTCGGCGACACTTCGACCGCCTGCCGGGTCAGATCGATGCCATTGCTGAGAAGCCGGTCGATCACCGGACCAAAGGCCAGCCGCAGCTTAGGCTCCGGAACATGGCGGAATGAGAGAAAGACGCCGCCCGAGGGCGAACCGCGCCCCGCCGCGACTTCTTTCAGAATGGCGTAAGTGGCGACATCGCGCGGCACGCGATAGCGGCCGATCTCTTCGGAATTGTAATCGGTGAGGAATTCGCGCCCCTCGCTGTTCAGCAACCGCCCGCCCAGCTTGTAGCGGAACGGGTCCCACATGATCGGATCCATTCCGACCAGCCGCGGTGCGAGATGACCGATGGGAAAGAACTGAACGAATTCCATATCGATGAGTTCGGCGCCCGCACGCAGTGCCAGCGCGTAGCCGTCACCGCCCATGTTGGCCGAGGCGCTGTTGCGCCGGTACAGCCGTGTCAATCCTCCAGCCGCAATGATCACCGCCTTTGCCGCCATGGTGATCGCATCACCGCTGTCCAATGCGAACCCGGCTGCGCCGCAGACCACGCCGTCATTCAGCACAATATCGGTGATCACCATATCGCCGATGCGGCGGATTTCCGCGCGTCTTTGCACCTGCGCGCGCAGCGTGCGCGAAACCGCCGGGCCGGTGTTGAGATAATCGACATAGACGCAGCGCGGGCGGTCATGGCCCGGCGCCCCGG
>JAGWSK010000034.1 GCA_028869355.1 Alphaproteobacteria bacterium
CGCACATTGGGCAGCAGATTTTCCTCTGGCACGAAGCAATCCTGCAGCACGATCTCGCCGGTGGGCGATGCCCGCAGCGAAAATTTGCCCTCGATCTTTGGTGTCGAAAATCCTTTGGTCCCGCGTTCCACCAGAAAACCGCGGATACGGTGATCGTCAGCTTTCGCCCACACGACCGCGACATCCGCATAAGGCGAGTTGGTAATCCAGGTCTTGGCGCCGTTCAGCCGGTATCCGCCGTCCACCTTCTCCGCCCGCGTGTTCATCGAGCCCGGATCGGAACCATGGTCCGGCTCCGTCAGGCCGAAGCAGCCGATCATCTCTCCCGCCGCCAGATTCGGCAGGAATTTCTTCTTCTGTGCCTCGCTGCCATAGGCGGAAATCGGATACATCACGAGCGCGCTCTGAACGCTCATGATCGAGCGGTAACCGGAGTCGATGCGCTCAACTTCGCGCGCAATCAGGCCATAGCAGACATAGCTGAGTCCCGCCCCACCCTCGCGCTCCGGGAGTGTGGCGCCGAGAAATCCCATCGTCCCCATTTCCGCCATCACCGCGGGATCAAACCGCTCATGGCGAAAATCGTCCCGCACGCGGGGGAGCAGCCGGTCTTCGCAAAAGCGCCGGGCATTGTCGCGAACCATCCGTTCCTCGTCCGAAAGCTGTTGCTCGAACAGCAGTGGATCGCCCCAGTCGAAAACCGCATCCGCCATGCCGCTAACCTTCAGTAAGAATCGTTGAGGAAGTTGACCACTGCATCCTTGTAGACGCGGTCGCCAACTGTCGAATGATGGTTGCGCCGCGGCACGACCACGGGTTTTCCATGCGGAAACGCGCGAGCCAGTGGCTCGGGCGGCCCGGAAATCGAATCCTCGGCGCCGCATACCACAAGTACTGCTTGCGGGAACCCGGCGAGTTCTTCGGCAGAGAAAATCCGCCGTGGCCGGCGCATGCACGCCGCCATGGCAGCCATGTCATTGCCCGCCCTTTCGCAAAATGTCCGGAACTCCCGCGCAATCGGCAGTGTGATGGCCGCAGGGTCGAGTGCTTCAAGTCCTTCGGCAATTGCTTCATCGATGGCGGTAGCACGGTGGAAATAGGTCTCACCCGCGCCCGCGAGAACACAGCGCTGGACCAAACCCGGACTGTCATGCATCAGGCGGATCGCGATTTGCGCCCCCATCGAGTAGCCCATGACATCGGCCGGCGTGGCAGCGAACTCCCGCAGCACCGCCGCACAATCCTCCGCCATCAGGCCGTCTTCGTAATCCTGCGGGCGATGCGGTTTTTCCGACTCGCCATGGCCGCGGCAGTCCATTGCAATGACGCGAAAGCCCGCTTTCGCCAGAACGTCATACCAACCGGTATTGCGCCAGGTGATCGCGCGGCTGGCGCCAAAGCCATGGATCAGGAGAACCGGCCTTCCCTCGCCTGCTGTTTCACAGGCGATATCGATTCCGCCGGCACCCGCGACATGATAGGTCATGCCGGTAAGTTGCGCGTTTGGATAGCCTTTGCAAGCCGATAGCCCGTGTCGTCACCCTTCCGGCAGAACCGTATGAATGTCTGGCTCCTGCTCGGGGCGATCAGCGGATTCCTTGCCGTCGCCGCGGGCGCATTCGGCGCGCACGCGCTGCAATCGCGCCTCGACGCCGGCAGCCTTTCGATTTTCCAGACCGCGGCGCATTATCATCTGGTGCATTCGGTCGCGATCGTTGGAGCGGCTTTGGCCGCAGCACAGGGCCGCAAGCCCGCTGCCATCGCGGTGCTGCTGTTCACCGCCGGCATCGTTCTCTTTTCCGGCTCGCTCTACTATCTGGTTCTGGCGCGATCCGACGCACTGGTCCTGCTGACTCCCATCGGCGGTTTACTGTTTCTCGCCGGCTGGGCGGCGCTGGCCTTTGCCGCATTTGCCTGAACGATTATGTCTCCCGGCGCTGAAGACACCGGTTTCTCCTACGCCACACCCGAAGATCCGGCGCTGAAGCGGCTGCTGATCCGGGCGATCGAGGGCATGACCGGCCAGCCCTATTTGAAGCAGCTATACGACGATCACCGCAACCATCTTGTGCCCGGCGAGAGCTTTTGGGCGGCCGCCCTTCAGCGCCTGGAAGTGACATTGAATTACAACGAACCGGCTCTCGCGCGCGTGCCGAAAACCGGATCGCTGGTGATTGTCGCCAACCATCCCTTCGGCGTGCTGGACGGATTGATCATCAGCTATCTGATGTCGAAGGTGCGCAGCGACTTCATTGTGCTGACCAATGCCGTGCTTTATCAGGCGGATGAGATCAGGCAACATCTGTTGCCGATCGACTTTGCCGAAACCAAAGAAGCCCTGAGCACCAATCTGAAAACGGCCAACGCAGCCAAGGCGCATCTGATGCATGGCGGCTGTCTTGTGATCTTCCCAGCCGGCGGCGCGTCGACCACACCGAAACCGTGGAGCCGCGAAGCCGTGGACGCCGAATGGAAGAATTTTGCCGCCCGTTTGATCATCGGCACAAA
Source organism: Alphaproteobacteria bacterium (assembly GCA_028869355.1). GTDB lineage: Bacteria > Pseudomonadota > Alphaproteobacteria > Micropepsales > Micropepsaceae > CAIYRG01. The sequence continues at coordinate 2,509 of JAGWSK010000034.1, forward strand.
ATGCCCGGTGCTGCCGGTCTTCTTTGCCGGCCAGAACAGCCGGCTGTTCCAGATCGCAAGCCATATCAGCCTGACGTTGCGGCTGTCGCTGTTCTTCAAGGAGGTTTACGACAAGATCGGAAGCACGATTTACCTGCGCATCGGAGATATGATTCCGTTCAAGGACACGGCCGCGTTCGACCGAATTCAATTGATGGAATTTCTGCGCAAGAAAACCTACGCGCTCGGTGCGGGATTGCCGCGCAGCGTCCGGGGACGCCGTCCCCGATATATGACCAGGGTAAACCGTTAACCGTGACTACGAATTGCCGCGTTGGTTTGCTGGTGACCTGCCTTGCCGACCTGTTCCGTCCCGAACTGGGATTCGCCGCAGTCAGGCTGCTCGAATTGGCCGGATGCGATGTCAGCGTTCCGGCGCAAACCTGTTGCGGTCAGCCCGCCTATAACGCCGGTGACCGGAAGGACGCGATCGCACTGGCCCGCAACATCGTCGCGGCATTCGAGCCGTTTGATTATGTGGTCGTGCCGTCGGGGTCCTGCGGTGGCATGATGCGTGTGCATTATCCTGAATTGCTGCGTGACGATCCCATATGGGCAGACCGCGCCCGGCAGGTCGCCGCCAAAACCCATGAACTGCTGTCCTTTCTGGTCAATGTCCGGGGGCTGAAATCGGTGCAGGCGGAATGCAGGGCCAAGGCGCTGTACCACGATTCCTGTTCGTCCATGCGCGAAATGGCGGTTCGCGGCGAGCCGCGCCAGTTGCTGCAATCCGTGGACGGATTGAATCTCGAGGATTTCAGCGACGCGGATGTCTGCTGCGGCTTTGGCGGGTTTTTCTCGGTCAAATATCCGGACATCTCTGCGCGGCTCGCCGACGACAAGATCGATGACGCAAAATCGCGCGGAGCGGAACTGGTTTTGTCCGGCGATCTCGGCTGCCTGTTGCATCTCGCCGGGCGGGCGGCGCGGCGCGGCGAAAAGATTCATTTCCGCCACGCGGCCGAAGTCCTGGCCGGCGCAACGACACCACCCATCGGCGAAACCTGAGCCGATCCTGCCGTGACAACCGACGCCACACATTTTCCCGAAGAAGCCGCCGCCGCGCTGAAAAACCCGCGGCTGCAAACCTCGCTCGCCCATCTGAAGGAGGGTTTTCAGTTCAGGCGCGCGGCCGCCGTCGCCGCTTCGCCACTGCCGTTTGAACCGTTGCGTGAACAGGGCCGCGCGATCCGCGAAAGCGCGCTTGCGCAATTGCCCGAATTGCTGATTCAGTTCGAAGCCAGAGTGCTGGCTGCCGGCGGGCATGTGCACTGGGCCAAAGATGCCGCCGCGGCGCGCGACATCGTCACCCAAATCCTGAAAGCGAAGAACGCGCGCACTGTCACCAAGGGCAAATCCATGGCGACAGAGGAAATCGAACTGAATGACCATCTGGCGGCAAACGGCATCACGCCGGTCGAAACCGATCTCGGCGAATATATCATCCAGCTTCGCCACGAACGCCCGAGCCACATTGTGGCCCCGGCCTTTCATCTGAAGCGCGATGATGTGGAAGCGAGTTTCCGTGGCGAGCACAAATGGCTGCCGCAGAATCGCGTGCTCGATGACCGCCCGCGGCTGGTGAGTGAAGCGCGCGCCGTGTTGCGCACCCGCTTCGAAAGCGCCGATGCAGGAATTACCGGCGCGAATTTTCTCATCGCAGAAACCGGCAGCGCCGTGATTGTCACCAATGAGGGCAATGGCGATCTGACGCGCCTGCTGCCACGCATGCATATCGTGGTCGCCGGGATCGAAAAAGTCGTGCCGCGCCTTTCGGATA
>JAGWSK010000301.1 GCA_028869355.1 Alphaproteobacteria bacterium
CCGGCCAAAAGCGTTGTAGGAATCCTGATCGCCCGGGACGAGGCCAAGTGTGTGCGAATCCGCAATCGATGAATGGGACGCCCAGTCGGCAATGTCGCCGCCATAAAGGTTGGCGTCGTTGAACGTTCCAAGAGCAGTCAGGCCATCGTTGAGGGAGAAATAACCGCCGTCTGCCGAGAGCTCGAGCGTGCCCGGGCTGCTGAAGTTGAACAGATCGAGCGTCGTATATGTCGGCATACCGATTCCGAAGGGGTCCTGATCCTCAATGCCGATCCGCCCCATGACTTCGCTCATCTCGTGCTGAATTACGGATTGAAGGTCGACCTGATTCGGTCCCGTGCCAATCCCCGCGCCGGTTGAAGTCGAGCGCGTGTTCCAGGAAAAACCCGTGCCGGCGAGCGTGCCGAAGCCGATGAAACCATCGGGTGTGGTCGTATACGGATCGACGAGGTCCCAGGCTTTCGCCTGCGCGCTGGGAACGAAGAACGCGCCATTTACCGGCTCGTTCGAGGCGTCGAAGGTGAAGCCCTGCGCGCCAAGGACGCTGGTCACCGTGGGGTAGTCGGTGAGGTAGCCGCCCGTAAGGCTCTCGCCGAGGTCGCCGGCCGCAAGCGGAATACCACCAACCTCACCCCAACCGACATCGATCGCAACGATCTCTTTCGTGCCGGAGAAGAGCGACGAATACTCCAGGGCCGTACGGATCACATCGGCTTTGAAGCCGGGCGGTGCACTGGCGACCGAAGGATCCCAGATCAGATCGAATTGCAGCCCGTTGCTGCGGCCGACAAGAGTCGATGAAGGCGCTGCCGCAGCTCCACCATTTGACTGCGACCCGCCGCCCGAAAACGCCGACTGGATCGACTGGTTGTCACTGTACATCACTTGCTGACCAAGAAGCGCGCTGTCTTTGCCCATCATGCCCTCCTGCGCCGCACCGGCCGCTCGAAGCGGCCGAATGGATCGCCTGGTTATCCTTTATGTAACTTGCTGACGCCCAAAAAACTGTAAATGCCCAAAATGACGCCTGCGCGACACGCAGAATCGGGGCGGCGATCAAAACAGTGCGTTATTTGGCGCACCGGCACAACTCTGAACATACCGCTGTCTTTGCGGCCTTGCAGACGCGGCTATTCGCGCCGGATCACCCATTGGGTGACGGGCTGATGGAAATTGATTGGGCCGGGCACCGTCATATAGGTCTTCACATAACTAAACCCTGCAGCCTGCAGCGTCCGGTGCGCCGGGACATTGAGCGCGTTCGGCTGGCAAAACAATTCCTTCAACCGGAACTGATGGAAATAGATTGCAACGCTTTTGCGCACACAGTCCCTGCCGATACCGCGGTTGCGGTGTTCCGGCGGAATGACATGCAGATGCATATTGGCGCGTTCGCCAAACACAATCTTGTCGCAGCTTGAATAGCCGATGGGCCGATCGTCCAGCAGCCAGATCACGGAATAGTATTGCCGTTGCTCGATCGGAAGCGCGTATTCGCTTTCCAATCTGGCGTGCCAGGCTTGCGGCGGCAGCAGCCGCGACGGGTCCACTCCCATCATCTCGAGATATTCGGGTGTCGCAGCGTAGAAATAATCGATGATGAGGTGGACCTCATCCAATCTCATTTCCTGAACGGTCAAACCCATTTGGCGGCTCCAGATTTCGGCCAGGCGATGTTAGCCGAATCTGTATGCCTGTACTCCCCGGGCCAGCTATTCGGCCGGGACTTCTTCAAGAGAGACTTCGTAACCCCAAAGCCGCTCGATGTGTGGGATCACCTGTGTCTTGAGACCTGCGTTCAGCGGCACACCCCGATGCATCCGGTGTTCGAGAAACAGTTTGCGGTTGCCTTTGAGATTGGCGCCGGTGACCTGAATATTCGGATCTGAAACGCCGATATCATATTGGCGCGCCAGAATGGACCGGACACGGCGGTAGCCGCTCTCGTCATGAATCGCGGATACTGTCACGGCAGATGCGTCAGCGCTGTCGGACAGGGCGAAAAGCCGGAAATCGCGCATCAGTTTTGGCGACAGGAACTGCTCGATGAAGCTTTCGTCGCGGTAATTGGCCCAGGCGTCCTTAAGCACGTTGCGCCAGTCGCCTTTGCCCGCGAATGCCGGGAACCACTCTTCGTCCTCTTTGGCCGGCTGCTCCGAAATCCGCCGGATGTCCGACATCATGGCCAATCCGAGCGCATAAGGATTGATGCCCGAATAGCGCGGATCGTCGAAATCCGGCTGGAATGCCACGGCGGTGTGACTCGCCAGGAACTCCAGCATACTGCCCTCGGTCAGCAAACCCTTGTCGTACATCGCATTGAGGATGGTGTAGTGCACGAAGGTCGCGCAGCCTTCGTTCATAATCTTGGTCTGCCGCTGCGGATAGAAATATTGCGCGATGTGACGAACGATGCGGAGAATTTCGCGTTGCCAGGACTTCAGCGACGGCGAGTGCTTTTCCAGAAAATACAGCAGATTCTCTTCCGGAAGCTTCCTCCCGCCACCAAGATCCTCAGCCTCGGAGTCCCACAGGTCGGGCGGCGGCGGCAGCGGTTCGGGGCCCTGCGGCAGCGTGCGCCACAGCTCCCGGTAATCTTCTTCGGCAAAATCGGCGCGGCGGCGCTGCTTCTCGATCAGCCGGGCACGTGACGGACGCGGCGGACGGCGGTAACGAAACACGCCCTGATCCATCAGGGCATGCCCGGAGTCGAGGATCGCCTCAACTTCCGTCTGGCCGTAACGCTCCTCACAGGCGGAAACATAGCCTTTCGCAAATGACAGATATTCCAGAATGCTTTCGGCGCTCGTCCATTGCTGGAACAGGTAATTGTTCTTGAAGAAATGATTGTGCCCGAACGCAGCATGAGCGAGGACGATGGTCTGCATCGTCATCGAATTTTCTTCCAGCAGATAGGAAATGCACGGATTGGAATTGATCACCATTTCGTA
>JAGWSK010000302.1 GCA_028869355.1 Alphaproteobacteria bacterium
CCCCGCGTTCGCGCAGACCTATGGCGTGGGACGCACTCCAACCCCGGAAGAACTCCAGCGCCTCGATATATCAATCGGTCCTGCGGGAGAGGAACTCCCTGTGGGCCGCGGCACCGCGAAGGAGGGCGCACAGATCTTTCAGCGCAAGGGTTGTGTTGCGTGTCATGGCAAAGCAGGCACAGGGGGCGGGCCGGCGCCGGCGCTGCAATCGAAAACCGGCCAGGATGTCCCGATTTGGGAACGGGAACGCATGCTGCCACTGACCGCGCCGTTTGCAACGACGGTGTGGGATTACATCCATCGCGCCATGCCGGTCGGAAATGAGGGGACTCTCACCGCCGATGAGGTCTATGCGCTGACGGCCTACCTGCTTTTCCTGAACAAGGTGATCCCGGAGGACGAAGTCCTCGATAACCAGAGTCTGCCGAAGGTCAAGATGCCGATTGGCGATGACTACGCCCGGCTGCCCGAATGGAAACACGGGGCGCCAAGGCTCCAAGGTTACCCGTACTAGCGGAGCGGTTCAAGAAATACGCCTGCGCTGTGCGCCTCGTTGCCTATTGGCGCGCCAGGGGCTGGAAGAAAGGAACCGCTTGGCGAGGCGTGCCTGGCACGTAATATTGCGAGCGGAACATAGTTAGCCGGGCGGATTTCTCGACTGCGCCGGTGATCACGCATTCATTCTGCGGCGAATCCGGGGGGCACGCTGGCAAGTGGCGAACTTTTACGCAAGCGCGGGAGATCACCTGCGACGGATTTACGGTCGCCGCATCGATACCCCTGCCGTACTCGATATCGCCGAGTACTTTCCGCGCGCAAAGATGTTTGCCGCCGAATGGAGGTCTCTTCGGGACGAGGCAATCACCGTTGCAGCGACACTCGATCGCGTTCCCCGTCTTCACGAGATCATGCGCGAGCAGTCTGATATCTCGGCGCACGACGGACGCGATTGGCGGATGTTTGTTGTCAAAGAATATGGTGCGACAGTCCGCCGAAACCTGTCGCGCTGCCCGAAGCTGGCGAACCTGCTCGACAAATGTCCGGAGGCGCTCTCGGCCTGCTTCTCTTATCTCGCGCCCGGCAAGCATATACCCGTTCATCGCGGCCCGTTCCGGGGCGTGTTGCGGTTTCACCTCGCCCTCTCGATGCCGCGCGACGCCGAGGGTCACCCTGGTGCAACGCTGTGGGTCGATGGCGTGCCCCACCGTCTCGATGATGGTGACACGTTGCTCTGGGATGACACCTTTCCACATGAAGTTCTGAACGCGACCGATATGCCGAGGGTGGCACTGCTTCTCGACGTGTGGCGGCCCGGAATGCCAGCCGATCTGGCTGCTCTATCCTGTTTCATCGTCGGTATTGTCGGGATGTTTGCCTATATCCGGCAGGATGCCTTTACCGGCTAGTTGGTAATTCCGGGTAATTCCGGGGACACGATACTTAATAATTCGCGTTATAATAGCGCCTGTTGCGACAATACGGGCCATTCGCGCCATAAGCCAATTTTCACGCGATGAGCCCGCCCCGTCAATTCAGTATAGTGTCCCCGGAATTCCGTCACTTCGCTTTGGCTGGTTGCAGGGCACGTAAACCGGCAATATCCAGGATTTGAATCGTCTTCGGGTCGATGCGGCGCAGCAACCCCTCGCGTTCAAGCCTTGTAATTGCCCGCGCGGCCGTCTCGCGGGCAATCCCGAGATAATCCGCAACATCGACGCGATTGATCGGCAAGCGCAAGTGCCCATCCCGGTCATCGTAAAATTCCCGATGGCCTGCGAATTCGAGCAACAAAGCAGCCAATCGCTGACTTGTGCTCTGCTGGCCCAGCATCATGATCCGGCGCTGCGCGCGGTGCAGGTCATCCGCGACTCGAACAAGCAAATTCAGTTGCAGTTGCGGATCCTCCATCATGCGCTGAATCAGGTTGTGCCACGGAAGCCGGTAAAGACGCACCGCCGAAATTGTCTCGGCAGTATTGGCGTAAGTGCCGTTGTCCGGCAGGCCGAACAGATCGCCCGGCATCATGAACGCCAGGATCTGACGTTGTCCGTTGTCGACGTAGCGGACGATTCGCACGACACCCTCATCAATCGCGTAGATGAAATCTGCGTCCTCGCCTTCCGCAAAGATTTCAAATCCGCTGCGGTCGTATGCAACGAGCGTCGCGAGCTCCCGCCATGGGTCCGGCTCCCCGGGCGACAGCAAAATCTTGCTCCGCGCACCGTTGAAACCCGGTGCGCCGATTTCGGCAGCCGTGGGTGCCGACTCGAATTCTGACAAGTTATTTGCCGGTATAGCTGGCTACAATCTCACCAGACGCCAGAACGTTGCCCTTCATCGCATTGACCACGGCTTGACGGTCCGCGTTTGCGGGGTCGAGGTTCAATTTTGTGTTAAGCGCGAAAACCTCGAAATGATACGGGTGCGTTTGTCCCGCGGGCGGCTTTGGTCCGATATAGCCCGCCGATCCGCTCGCATTCTTGCCTTGCTCGGCGCCATTCTCCAGATGCGCTTCCGTCGGAACGTTTTGATCCAGCGTCGTGGTGGTGGACGGAATATTGTAGACCACCCAGTGCACAACGGGATCGTGGCGATTGACGCCCGCGTCCTCCGCAAGAACCACATAGGACTGTGTGCCGAGCGGTCCCCTCGCCCATGTGAGGCCCGGCGACATGTTATCCCCGTTCTGCGTATATCGATCATTCAGTGTGCTGCCGGAAGTAAAGGCCCCGGAGGTCACCAGCAGGCGCGCCGTCGCACCGGACGGGACGGCGATCTTGTTGGCAAGCAGCGGCGGGCCGTCGCCGGCGTTCTGGCCCTGCGCCAATGCAGGAACGGCAAGCAGCAACGTAACCGCTGCAACGCTCATCACATCTATGCTGATGTATTTCTTCGAATTCCGCATGGCAGACCTCCCTGACATTTCGCCATCCTCTATCCCTTCGCACGCTGAAGTGCCGCGCAGCGTGGTCACTGAGATGAAGCCTGGCTCTGATGGTCGCGTATCCCCAGCCTGCATTCGGATTCTAAAATCAGATTGAACCGGGGATTAAAATTCGCTTTTCGAAGCGCCTCGCTCGATTGAATTATTCCAGCGGCAATTTTCCAATAATGCTTCGAAGCAAGCGGAAATCATGCCGTAATGTCGACACACGCACAGTCTGCTTTTGGCGATTTTGCGACGTGACCGGCTCCTGGCTTAACGTCCGTTGTTGAACGCAAAGCAGACCAGTCCATCCCATAATCGAAAGTCAGGCGGCCAAACTGACTCACCACCCTACGCGAAGCCGCCACTCTGGTGGCGGCTTCCGTCCAGCTTACGTCCTTCGTTAGCGGCCGACAGGCTTCATACCGGCAAACGCCACGCGTTCGCCGATGTGATCGATCAGACCCTTGACGTCGACGGTCGGTGGTGTGTCGGCGCCGGCGACGGTTGATACTTTCTCGAGCTGCGCCACGTCGAAGCCCATATGGCTCGTGTAGTTGCGGTCGGCCGAATTGCGCAGCCGCTGCTCTGCCTTGTACCAGCGCGTCTTGGTCGCATCGTCGGTGCAGCTTTCCGCTTCCGTACCGATCGCACCCCAACGCCGCTCAACGCAGTGATAAGGGTCGAAGTCAAGCCGGAACAGCCGCTGCGCGACATCCTCGAAACCCAGAGTCACCGGCTGACCGCGGCTATTGGTGTAGGTGATCGTGCAGGCCGCGGCTTGCTCCCTATAAATCCTTTGCAGGTCCTGCTTCAGAAACACACCGTCATAGACGATGCGGGGGTCCCGCTGGTTGTACATAAAAATCTCCTTCTCCAGATCGATGTAGAGCTGGGCGAAGGCGGCCTTGAGGCGCGCGTCACGCGACGGGCTGGCATAGGCTTCCCAGGTTGGATCGCCCGCCGTGTAGACATTGTCCGGCAGATGTGCCGGCTCCGGCTTCTTGTCGATGCGGTCCTTGATGGCGAGATCGACCGCCATCACGCGATCATGCATCTCATTGCATATCGTCTGAATGCCAAACCGCAGTTCGTAGACCGGATTGTACGTCGGCGATCCGCCGGAAATCGCCGCCCGGACATACTCATAGAATCCCAGCGGCACGCCCTTGTACTGGAACAGCGCACCATCGCCGTCGCCCTTTTGGCCGGCCACGTTCCCCGTATATTGCTCCATTGAGAAATCGGGGATTTCGCTGTTGCGCGCGAGCTCGATGTGCCCGCCAATCAGCTTTCCGTTCACTTCATGCGCGCCCACAAGCTTCATCGGGCGCCAGTTCTTCAACCCGCCACCGAGCCGCGCCGGACTTTGCCCGAACTGGGCTCCGTAAACGCTGCGAGTGACGCTGAAATCCGGATGGGAATCCATGTAGTCGATGCGTCCATCCGGTTCGACGTCGTAAACAATCCCGACATGGCCATTGGTGTCGTAGATGGCCGTACCCGGATGAATTGTTCCAGGCTGGATTTTCGGCGAATAGAAATCCGGGAGAACGCCGTCATCAATCGCAGGATTCGTGCGATAGGTCGCCGTCGAAACATCGACATGGACGTCCTGCAGCATTTGAAGCGCGTTCATCCCGCCGCCATGATCGACCAGATCACGCCGGCTGCTCGGGCGGTTGCCGCCGCCATAGAAGCGAATGTCACTGCCCTTGCCTGCTACACCGTTGACGAAACCAAAGGGCAAGCCGTTTTTCCACGCATAATAGGCGCGCAGCATGTAGGGAAAGTCGGCGCAGTCGCCTTCGAATTTCAGGGATTTCGGATCGGTGCCCCGATACGGATTGGCCGGATTGCGCAGGCAGGCGATCGTATTGTCACATCCGCTGTGGCCGATCGCTTTAACAAAATCCCCAAACCCTTTTTCGTCCGCGGGCGTCCATTCTGCTTTTGTGATGGTCCAGATGCCCGATACGGTTTTCTGATCCTGTGCCTGGACGGCGGTGCTGCTGAGCAATCCCGCCACAAACGCTGCCGCAAAAATTTTGCGCATCGCAACTCATCTCCCTGTCTCCCGGCATGCCAATGGCAACGCACGAGAACGGGAGCGGTTGAGTGACAAATTTCAGCGCGGCGGGATGTAGAAAATATAGATGATGTCCACAACGGCAAAGATCAAGCCTGAAAGCAGCGTGTTTGCCGCAACCCTGAGCAGGATGCGTGGCTGTGCCGGCGCCCCAGGCTCCGTACCCGGAACAATATCGTTAAGCTCACGTTGACTCCGGACGCCAAACGGAAGGACGGCAAACAACGCGACCCACCAAATTACGAAATAAGTTGCTATACCGAGGCTCAAGCTCATCGGGAGTTACTTCTCAGACTTCGACCAGTTTGACGCGAACAACCGGTTTCTTGCCCCAGATTTCATTTGCCGCCCGGCGCGCCGCGATGCGCACATCTTCGTCCAGCTCATCGCGGATTTTTTCGCCAAGCACCCCGAACACGGCATCGCGCATGGCTTCCTCAACCGCGGGCGGTATTCCCTCCATATAGAAAACCGGTTCCGCTGCCAATCGCCGCTTGCGATTCAACACAAGCGTGATCGCCGCGAAGCCGGCAAACGACAGTGAGCGCCGCCCACGCGCATGGCCGTCTTCCTCATGCACCAGCACGCGCCCATCGAGATGCAACCGGCCGAACGGTGTTTCATCAACAATTTGCGGCTCGCCGGGCGACAACCGGATCATCTGTCCATTTGTGGCCACAATCGCTCTTGGAACCTGCAGCTCGCGGGCAAAACGCGCGTGTTCCGTCAAATGGCGCAGTTCCCCATGCACCGGGATGCTGATTTTGGGTTTGATCCAGGAATACATCGCCGCCAGTTCATCGCGCGCTGGGTGCCCGGAAACATGTACGAAGTGATCGCGCTCGGTCAGAACCGTCACACCCTTTGCCGCCAACCGGTTCTGAAGGGCAAAGATTTCCAGATCATTGCCCGGAATGATGCGAGACGAGAAGATCACTGTGTCGCCTTCACCCAGGCTGACATTGGGGTGCTCGCCGGCGGCAATGCGTGCCAGTGCTGCACGGGATTCGCCCTGACTGCCGGTGCAAAGATAAAGCACGTGGTCGGCGGGAATTTGCGCGGCATCTTCCTCATCCACGACTGCCGGGAAATTGCGTAAATACCCGGTGTCGCGCGCGCAACTCACCATATGCCGCATGGCGCGGCCGACCAGCACGACTTCCCGATGCGCGGAACGCGCTGCATCGGCAATCGATTCCAGACGGGCAACGTTCGATGCGAACGCTGTCACCGCAACTTTGCCCTTCAATGATCCGATCAGCCGGACGAGCGCGCGTTTTACCTCGGATTCCGAACCCGATTCTCCATTGACCAGCGCATTGGTCGAGTCGCACACCATCGCAAGGACGCCTTCCTCGCCGAGGTGGCGCAGCCTCGAATCGTCCGTGACCCTGCCGAGCAATGGGTCCGGATCGATCTTCCAGTCGCCGGTATGCACGACCGTACCAGCAGGTGTGCGGATGGCGAGACAGTTGGGTTCCGGAATCGAATGCGTAATGCTGACGAATTCAATCGAGAACGGTCCGAGTTTGATACGCCCGCCAAGTGGCACGGGCGTGATCCGGACCCGCTGCTCCAGCCCCGCCTCCTCAAGTTTGTGCTGAACCAGCTTCACCGTGAACGGGGTGGCAAACACCGGGCAACGCAATTTCGGCCAGAGATGTGCGACGGCGCCAATGTGATCTTCGTGCCCATGCGTGAGCACAATCCCGAGCACATCGCTCCTGACCTCTTCCAGGAATCGCGTATCGGGCATGATCAGGTCCACTCCGGGCGTGGATGTCTCGCGGCCGAACAGCACGCCGCAATCCACCACGATCCACGCCCGTTCCTCCGGCGGGCCATAGCCGTAGCAGTTGAAATTCATGCCGATCTCGCCGGCTCCGCCCAGCGGAAGAAACACGAGTTCGGAACCACGATTGGTGACTTGTTGGTCCATCGGCTCTTAAACGCTTGAACCGGCGCAATTACGCCGGATTCCGCGGCGGTCTGGCTCTTTTGCCGGCATTGCGCGCGTGAATCAGCATCAGCCCCTTGATCGTCAGGTCATCATCGACCTGTTCGATCGCCGGAATGTCTCTTTCAAACAGATGCGCCAACCCTCCAGTGGCGATCACCTTCATCGGCTCACCGTGCTCGGCGCGGATCCGGGAAACCAGCCCCTCGATCAACCCCACATAGCCCCAGTAAAGGCCGGACTGCATCGCCGGAACAGTATCTTTGCCGATCACGGCCTGTGCGCGATGGATCGCCACCCGGGGAAGCAGTGCGGCCGCGCGATGCAGCACTTCGGCCGACAGATTCACGCCCGGTGCGATCACTCCACCTTCGTAATTGCCGGCCGCGCTGACCACGTCAAAATTGGTCGCCGTGCCAAAATCCACCACCACGCACGAGCCGGAATACAGATGATGCGCTGCAACCGCGTTGGCGATGCGATCCGCGCCTACGGCATTGGGCCGGTCGGTTTTGACTCCAATGCCCAAATCGACATCCGGATCACCAATGATCAGCGGTTCGCATTTGAGATAATCCCGGCAGAGCCTGCGCAAATCGAACAGCACTGCGGGGACGACGGTGCCGATCACGGCATCCGTAAGCCGGTCGAAGTCGAGGCCGTGCAGTTTCAACAGTTCCGCCAGCCAAACAGCGTACTCATCGGACGTGCGCGACGCGCTGGTCGCGAGCCGCCACTTGTTGCGGATTGTCTCACCATCGGAGACGGCGAAAACAATATTGGTGTTACCTGCGTCTATGGCGAGCAACATATCAGCACCCGTAGAACACATCTGCTGCCGTAATGCGATGGGATGTGCCATTTTCATCCCGCAGCAGCAATGCGCCGTCCCGATCGAGGTCCTCGAAGATTCCTTCGTAAGGACGCTGGGCAGTCACGGCGCGAATCATGTCCCCCACACCGCCTGCGCGCGCGATCCAGGCGTCGCGAATGGGGCCAAAACCTTCGTGCCTCCAGACCATCATCCAATCGAGCATCCGCCCGGCGAGGAGGGTCAGAACCTCACCCGGGTCAGGCGCCGAACCTGTCATCTCGGCAATTGAAACTGCGTTAACTCCAGCCGGACAATGCGCAAGATTGATCCCGATGCCGACCGCAATAAGGCGGTCAGATACATGCTCGACAAGTATTCCTGCGGCTTTGCGTCCGGCAATCAGCACGTCGTTAGGCCATTTCAACTTCACGGATTTGCCGCGCAAATGCTCTGCAATGATATCGGCCACGCAAACTCCTGCGACAAATCCCGCCTGCGCGGAACGGGAAGACGCGGTTTCGGTCAATAAAGTCGCAAACAGATTCCCCTGCTCCGACACCCACGCACGGCCATGCCGCCCACGGCCTGCGCTCTGTCGAGCCGCAGTAATCCAGAGTGGCCCCTGTTCGCCTGCTCGCGCCAGGCGCCGCGCCTCTTCATTGGTGGAATCGAGCATTTCGTACCGGCGCAGGCCGACAGCTTCCGGCCAGCCCGAAATCACCGTCACGGAAAAAGTGCCTGCGCGGCAGCCGTGGCGCTCTGCACCAGCGGCGCGGCACCCAACACAAAGAACAAGGTGAAGATTCCCGAGCCGGTAATGACGGAAGCAACCGGCCAGCCCATTGTGGAATCAAAACTCGGCGCTGGTTCGTCCATGTACATGATCTTGACGATGCGCAGATAGTAAAACGCAAGCGGGACGCTTACGACCACGCCAATAATCGCCAGCGGATATAAGCCGGCATTGATCGCCGCGAGGTAGACATAAAACTTGCCGAAAAAACCCGCCAGTGGCGGAATGCCGGCGAGACTGAACATCAACATCGCAAATACAAACGCAAAACCGGGGCTGGTTTGCGCCAGACCGGCAAGATCGGGGATATTCTCGACCATATGGCCGCTGCGCCGCATCGCCAGTATGCAGGCGAATGTTCCGAGGGTCGTGACGAGGTAGATCGCCAGGTAGACCAGAACGCCCTCAACACCCTGGACTGTGCCCGCCACAAGTCCGATCAGGATGTAACCCATATTGGCGATCGAGCTATACGCCATCAGGCGTTTGATATTCGCCTGTCCAATCGCAGCAACGGTCCCGAGCACCATTGAAAGGATCGATATCAGATAAATGACCTCGCGCCATTGGTCGACCGCGCCGGGAAAGGGTGCAATCATTGCGCGCACAAACAGCGCCATGGCGGCGATTTTCGGAGATGCCGAGAAGAATGCGGTAATCGGCGTCGGCGCACCTTCATACACATCCGGCGTCCACATATGGAACGGCACCGCCGCAACTTTGAATGCAAGACCGGAAATCAGGAAGACCAAACCGAAAATCAAACCGATGGTTATATTGCCCGTGTGTACCAGCATCGCCACTTTGGTGAACGTCAGAGTGCCGGCAAATCCATAAATGAGCGAAATGCCGTAGAGCATCATCCCCGACGATAATGCGCCGAGAATGAAATATTTGAGACCGGCTTCCGTCGAGCGAAGATTGTCCCGGTCGAATGCGGCGAGCACATAAAGTGCAAGGCTCTGCAGTTCCATCCCAAGATACAGAACGATGAAATCTCCCGCCGATGCCATCAGCATCATGCCGAGCACGGAAAACACGACCAGCACCGAAAATTCGAACTGCTGCAGATTCTGCCGCTCGAAATAGCTCTCGCCCATGAACAGCGTGAGCACCGCGCCCAGTATCACGAGAATCTTCACGAATTCTGCAAAGGGATCGGCAATGAATGCGCCGCCAAACGCGACCGCATGCGGTTGCAGGATCCCAAGCACCGCGACCGTGGCGATCAACAGCGCAATCGCGGCGCCGTTCGCAATGCGCTGCCAGGCGGCGCCCGCGTAAACCCCAAACATCATCAGCGCCATCGCCCCAAGCGCCAATACGAACTCCGGAATGAGCGCGTTCAAATCGGATGAAATGGCGCTCATGGAGCGCCCCCAGCGAAACGTAAGCCCGTTCGCGCGGCGGCAACACCCGAGTGATGCAGATCGACAAGATGCGCGACCGAGGCATGAGTCACGTCAAAGACCGGCGCGGGATAGAATCCGAAAAAGATCACCAGAACGGCAAGCGGCGCCATGATGAGCACCTCCCGCGGTCCAAGATCCATGATTGCCTTCAGGCTTGCCTTCTCGAGAGCGCCAAAAATGATCCGGCCATAGAGCCAGAGCGCGTAAGCCGCCGAAAGTATGATGCCGGTCGTACCCAGAATCGCGAGCCAGGTATTGGAGCGGAACGCTGCAAGCAGCGACAGGAACTCGCCGACGAATCCGCTGGTGCCGGGAAGCCCGACATTGGCCAGAGTGAACACCATGAAAAACGCCGCGTAGAGCGGCATCCGGTTGACCAGCCCGCCATAGGCCGAGATCAGACGCGTGTGCATGCGGTCGTAAACCACTCCCACGCAAAGGAACAGCGCGCCCGATACGAGTCCGTGGCTGAGCATCTGGAAAATACTGCCATCGATCCCTTCGGCGCTGAAGGTGAAGGCGCCCAGCGTCACCAGTCCCATATGTGCAACCGAGGAATAAGCGATCAGTTTCTTCATGTCCTCCTGCGCCAGCGCAACCAGCGAGGTGTAGATAATCGCGATCAGCGAGAGTGCAAACATCAGTGGCGCGAACCGCTCGCTGGCGAGCGGAAACATCGGCAGCGAGAAACGCAGGAAGCCGTATCCGCCCATCTTCAGCAATATGGCGGCGAGAATCACCGATCCGGCCGTCGGCGCCTCGACATGGGCATCGGGCAGCCAGGTGTGCACCGGCCACATCGGAAGTTTGACGGCAAAGGATGCGAGAAACGCGAACCACAGCCAAGGCTGCATCGCCGCCGGAATCGGGTGGCTGCCGTCCAGCAGCAGTGCAATGTCAGACGTCCCGGTCTGCCAGTAAATCGCCATGATGGCGAGCAGCATCAAAACCGAGCCGAGCAACGTGTAGAGAAAGAATTTGAATGTCGCATAGACCCGTCGCGGTCCGCCCCACACTCCGATGATCAGAAACATCGGAATCAGGCCGCCTTCAAAGAAGACGTAGAATACGACCAGATCGAGCGCGCAAAACACGCCGATCATCAGCATTTCGAGCAGCAGAAAGGACACCATATATTCGCGCAGCCGGCTGTGAACCGCCTCGCTGGCGAGAATGCTGACCGGCGTCAGGAAGGCGGTCAGGACGACGAACAGAACAGATATTCCGTCCACGCCCATTTTGTAACCGATGCCGCTGCCCAACCAGGCCGAGGTTTCCACAAATTGGAAATCGGATGTCGTGGTATCGAAATTTGCCCATAACAGGAGCGACAGCGCGAAATTGATTCCGGTGAAAACCAGGGCCACGACACGCATCTGCCGGTAGGCCTCTGCGCCTGAGCCCGGGATGAGCATTACGGCCAGCGCACCGAGCGCCGGGAGGAAGGTGATGATCGAAAGGATCGGCCAGCCGTGAAGCCCCATCACGCCTTCCCCATGGAAAACAGGAACCAGGTGATGAACACGGCTACACCCGCCACGATCGCAAACGCATAGTGATAGACGTAGCCGGATTGCAGTCGTACCGCCGCCCAGGTGGCGTTCAGGACCCGGGCGGATACTCCGTCGGGGCCGAGCCCGTCGATGATCAGACCATCCCCGACTTTCCAGAGGACATACCCAATGCGTTTGGCCGGGCGAACGAGGGCGAAATCGTACAACTCGTCAAAATACCATTTGTGATACAGGAACTCGTACAGCATGCCTTTGCGCGCGGCCATCGCAGGCGGCAGCTCGGGATGCAGCACATAGTAGTACCAGGCAATCGCAAAGCCGATGATGGTCAGCGCCAGCGGCGCAATCTCGACCTGCCATGGCAGCTCGCCGGCCACGAGGCCCGGCCGGCCGCTGACGGCAGCGATGGTGCTGTGCCAAAAGCCATTTGCGTCGGGTCCGACAAATGAGCTTTGGAATAATCCGCCCGCAATCAGCGCGCCGGCGGCCAGCACAAACAGCGGCGCCAGCAGGGTCCAGACCGGTTCGTGAACCGACTCGAGCTTGATCGGCTCGCCGTGTTCATGCCCGGACATTGGCTCGTCATGCGCATGCACCGCAGCATCGGCATGCGAGAGATGTGCCTGCTGCGCACCGCGATATGGCCCGTGGAACGTCATCAAAAATTGTCGCCACGAGTAGAACGACGTCATTCCGGCAGAGACCAGGGTCAGAATGAATGCATAGGTTCCGATGCCGGTCCCGGACTGATAAGTCGCATTGATGATGCCGTCCTTCGAATAAAATCCGGACGTGCCGATGGCGACGATAGGAATGCCAACTCCGGTGAGCGCGAGATTGCCGATCAGCATCATCGTCCAGGTCACCGGAATGCGCCGCGCCAAACCGCCCATTTTGCGCATGTCCTGCTCGTGATGCATCGCGGTGATCACCGCGCCCGCACTGAGGAACAGAAGCGCCTTGAAAAAGGCGTGCGTGAACAGATGGAACATCGCGGCGCCGTAAGCAGAGACGCCGGCCGCCGCGAACATGTAACCAAGCTGCGAGCACGTCGAATAGGCGATCACGCGCTTGATGTCGTTCTGGAACAGGCCGACGGAAGCGGCAAAAAACGCCGTCGTGGCGCCAATGAAGGTCACAACGGCGAGCGCCGTGGGTGACTGCTGAAACAGCGGCGAACAGCGGCAGACGAGGAAAACTCCTGCCGTCACCATGGTGGCAGCATGGATCAGCGCCGAGACGGGCGTCGGGCCTTCCATCGCGTCGGGCAACCAGGTGTGCAGGCCGATTTGCGCGGATTTTCCCATCGCGCCAATGAACAGCAGAATGCACAGCATGGTCAGGATATCGACGGGATAGCCGGCAAACATGAAGCTCTTGCCGGCAAACATCGGCGCCGCTGCAAACACGCGGTCGAAATCCAGCGTGCCGAAAACGAAAAAGACGCCGAACACGCCCAATGCAAAGCCGAAGTCGCCGATACGGTTGACGATGAAGGCCTTGATTGCGGCGGCATTCGCCGACGGCCGCGTGTACCAGAAGCCGATCAGCAAATAGGAAGCGAGACCCACGCCCTCCCAGCCGAAAAACAGCTGCAGGAAGTTGTTCGCCGTAACCAGCATCAGCATCGCGAAGGTGAACAGCGACAGATACGAGAAGAAGCGCGGCCGGCCCGGATCATCCTGCATGTAGCCGATGGAATAGAAATGCACGAGCGCCGACACGCCCGTCACGACCACCAGCATCACCGCGGTCAGGCTGTCGATGCGCAGCGTCCAGTCCGCGGCAAGGCCACCGGACGTGATCCATGGCACCAGCCGGATGATTGCACCGTGCCCGAGATAGCAGACGTCGTAAAAGGCGAAGCAGGACAGACCGGCGGAAATGAACAGAAAAGCCGTCGTGACAACTTCTGATGCACGCGCGCCAATCAGGGGGCCAAGGAGACCCGCAATGAGGCAGCCGATGATCGGCAGGAAGACGATGGCGTCATACAACATCGCCCGGCTAGCCCTTCATCATGTTGATCTGGTCGACCGCAATCGTGCCGCGATTACGGAAATAGACCACGAGGATGGCCAGCCCGATCGCCGCCTCCGCTGCCGCGACGGTAAGGACGAACAGGGCAAATACCTGGCCCGTGAGATTTCCCAGATACACCGAAAAGGCGACAAAATTGATGTTCACCGACAGCAAGATCAGTTCGATCGACATCAGAATGATGATGACGTTCTTGCGGTTGACGAAAATGCCGAATACGCCGATCGTGAACAGCAGCGCCGCGACAATAAGATATTGTGTCAGACCAACCGTCATGTGACCCCCTGCCCCGGCTTGACTTCAAGGATTTCGATCGCCTCGGCGGGGACGCGGCGGACCTGGCGCGCAATCGACTGGCGCTTCACTCCCACCCGGTGACGCAAGGTCAACACGATGGCCCCGATCATCGCCACCAGAAGAATCAGGCCGGCCGTCTGAAAATAGAAGATGTAGTCTGTATAAAGAATGCGGCCCAATGCTTCGGTATTGCTGACACCTGGCGTCGTCGCCGAAGGCGGTCCCGGAGGTGTGGCCGTCGCCCAGCCAAGATAAGCGAGGATCAGCTCGCTGACGATCGCGAGCCCAATGATCGCGCCAATCGGGAGGTATTGCATGAATCCCGCGCGCAGCGATGCAAAATCGATATCCAGCATCATCACCACGAACAGGAAAAGCACCGCAACCGCGCCGACATAGACGACCACCAGGATCCAGGCCAGAAACTCGGCGCCCAGCAATATGAACAGGGCCGCGGCATTCAGGAACGCGAGTATCAGAAACAAGACCGAATGAACCGGATTGCGTGATGAAATGACCATCAGCGCGGAAAATATGATCACCGCGGCGAATACATAAAACGCAATAGTCTGCAACATGTGACGCTCTCGGTACCGGCCGGGCCGGCAGGATGGCGGGGGTAGAAATCAGCTAACGGTACGGCGCGTCGAGCTCCAGATTTTTGGCGATTTCGACCTCCCAGCGGTCGCCATTCGCCAGCAATCGGGCCTTGTCGTAGAAAAGTTCCTCACGCGTTTCGGTGGAAAAGTCCATATTGGGACCTTCGATGATGGCATCCACCGGACACGCCTCCTGGCACAATCCGCAATAGATGCATTTCGTCATATCAATATCGTAGCGGGTCGTGCGGCGGCTGCCATCTTCGCGAGGCTCGGCCTCGATGATGATGCATTGTGCCGGGCAGATTGCTTCGCAGAGTTTGCAGGCGATGCATCGCTCCTCGCCGGACGGATAGCGCCGAAGCACATGTTCGCCGCGAAACCGGGGCGACAACGGCCCGCGCTCGAATGGAAAATTCAGCGTCTTCTTGGGCGCGAAGAAATATTTCAGCCCGACAATGAAGCCGACAACAATGTCCCAGAGAAAGATCGAGCGCGCCGAACGGTCAAGCCAGGCCATGTTTACCCTTCTTACGAAAACCGTCCGATTGCGAACAAATATCCGGCGGACAAGACCACCCAAAGCAGTGATATCGGCAGGAAAACCTTCCAGCCCAACCGCATCAACTGATCATAGCGGTAGCGCGGAACAATTGCTTTCACCATCGCGAAGATAAAGAAAAAGAACCAGATCTTGAGGAGCAGCCATACCACGCCCGGCACGGCGTTCAATGGCCACACGTCCACGAGCGGCAGCCAGCCTCCGAAAAACAGAATCGATGCCATGGCGCACATCAGCACAATGTTCAGATATTCGGCGACCATGAACAGGAGATAGGGCGTGGACGAATATTCCACGGCAAAACCTGCCACAAGTTCCGACTCGGCTTCCGGCAGGTCGAAGGGCGGCCGGTTGGTTTCCGCCATCGCCGAAATCAAGAACAGGAAGAACATCGGGAAGAGCGGAGAAGCGATAAACCAGTGGCGGATGTCGGGCGCCTGCGCTTGAACGATGTCGGTAAGCCGCAGCGAGCCCGCAAACAACAGCACCGTGATCAGGATGAAACCGATCGAAACTTCATAGGAAACCATCTGCGCCGCAGAACGCAGGGACCCGAGGAACGCGTATTTCGAGTTCGACGCCCAGCCGCCCATGATGATGCCATAGACGCCCAGCGAAGAAATCGCGAAGAGATAGAGAATCCCCACATTGATATCGGCAATCACCCAGCCGGAAGCGACCGGGATCACCGCCCATGCCGCGAGGGCCAGGGTGAACGCGATCAGCGGCGACAGCAGGAAAACAACCTTGTTCGCGCCGGCCGGGATGACCGCTTCCTTGAGAACGAATTTGATGAAATCCGCGAAGCTCTGCAGCAGCCCGAATGCGCCGACGACGTTGGGTCCGCGCCGGATCTGCACCGCCGCCCATATCTTCCGGTCGGCCAGCAGGAGGAAGGCCAGCATCACCAAAAGAGCGACGCTCAAAACCAGAATCGAGACAATGTAGGAAATTAGCCAGGCAGCGCCATAAGGCAGTCCGATCGACTGCAATGGACCGGTCAGGAACATTGGCTGTGCCCTCCTGCCGGAGAATTCCATGCGGCCATGTGTTGGATCGTGCTCACTCGGCTGCCATCCTCTCCGCACCAACGAACAGCCGCGAACACTCCGCCATCGTGCTGCTCGCCCGCGCGATCGGATTGGTCAAATAGTAATCTCTGATGTGGCTCTGCAACGGCAGGCGGGTATCCGGATTACCGGCAACTCCGATTTTCTCCCAAATAGCGGGATCGGCTCCCGCATGCGAAGGCAGCCTGTCTCGCGCGGCAAAATGCGGCGCATCCGCAATGATCGCGTTGCGCAAAGAGTCAATGTCGTTATACGGGAGTCGCTGTCCCATTGTGCCCGACAGGGCGCGCAAAATCGCCCAGTCCTCGCGCGCATCTCCCGGCGGGAATGTCGCGCGTTCCGCCAGTTGCACGCGGCCCTCCGAATTGACGTAGAGACCGGATTTCTCCGTGTAAGCCGCTCCGGGCAGCACAATATCGGCGCGGTGCGCTCCAGCGTCTCCGTTAGTTCCCTGGTAGATGACGAAGGCTCGGCCCAGCCGGTTCATGTCGATTTCATCCGCACCCAGAAGATAGACGACGCCGATCTCTCCGCTGCCGGCTCCCGCCAAAATCCCGGATATGTCGCGTCCACCGGTTTCGGGCAGGAAACCGAGGTCGAGCGCACCGACCCGCGAAGCTGCGGTGTGCAACACATTGAAGCCTATCCATCCGCCTTCCGCCGGTGTTCCGGCCGGACCGATCATGCCGGTCCTGGACGCGATTCGCGCCGCGAGTTGAAGGATTGCGGCCCCAT
The DNA here is from genome assembly GCA_028869355.1 of Alphaproteobacteria bacterium. Lineage (GTDB taxonomy): Bacteria > Pseudomonadota > Alphaproteobacteria > Micropepsales > Micropepsaceae > CAIYRG01. The sequence continues at coordinate 16,809 of JAGWSK010000302.1, forward strand.
CGCTGCGCGAGCACGCACCCTGACCGATGATCAGCATTGGCCGCCTGGCGTCGGTCAAAACCTTCGAAAACGCGTGCTCTCCGGCTGCGATCTGCTGCAGCACGGACGCGCTTTCGCCGAGCTGCTCGTATGGATAGGTCAGTTCATATGCCCGGCCGATATTGGCGACGCGCAGTTTTCCATTCAGCCAGGTTTTGCGAATACGGGCGTTCAGAACCGGCGCTTCCCAACGCGGATTGGTACCGATCAAAAGCAGCGCATCGGCCGCTTCGACACCGGCAAATCCGCTGTTGAACAGGTATCCCTGACGCGGTGAGGGCGCGAGTTTCGCACCGTCCTGCCGGCAATCGAGATTGCGCACGCTTAAGCCATGCATCAGGTCCTTCAGCGCCTTGATCTCCTCGGCGGCCGCGAGGTCGCCGGCAATCGCTGCAATCTGGCCGGAGGGAGTGCTTTTCAGTTTGTTTGCGGCGAGTGAAAGCGCCTCACTCCAACTCGCCGGCTGAAGCCGGCCGTTTTGGCGCACGTAAGGCTGATCGAGGCGCTGACTCTTCAATCCGTCCCAGACAAAGCGCGACTTGTCACCCAGCCATTCTTCGTTCACCGCCTCGTTGATCCGCGGCAGGAAGCGCATCACTTCGCGCCCGCGCGAATCCACACGGATGTTGCAGCCCATGCCATCCATGACGTCGATTGATTCTGTTTTGCGCAACTCCCAGGGCCGCGCCGTGAACGAGTAGGGTTTCGAGAGCAGCGCGCCGACCGGGCAAAGATCGATCACATTGCCCGAAAGCTCGGACGCAATCGCCTCCTGCAGATAGGTCGTGATTTCCATATCCTCGCCGCGCCCGGTTGCGCCGAGATCGGGAACGCCCGCCACCTCGGTCGCAAACCGCACGCAGCGCGTGCAGTGGATGCAGCGGTTCATGCTGGTTTTGACCAGCGGACCCATATACTTGTCTTCGACCGCGCGCTTGAATTCGCGATATCGCGTGAATGCAGCGCGGCCATAGGCCATCGCCTGATCCTGCAAATCGCATTCGCCGCCCTGATCGCAAATCGGGCAATCCAGCGGATGATTGATCAGCAGGAATTCCATCACGCCTTCGCGGGCCCGGCGCGCGACCGGTGATTTGGTGTTGATCTTCGCAGGTGTGCCGTCGCGATTGGGCGGAATATCGCGCACCTGCAGCGCGCAGGAGGCCTGCGGTTTCGGCGAACCGACCCATTCCACGAGACACATGCGGCAGTTGCCGGCAATGGATAAGCGCTCGTGGTAGCAAAAACGCGGAATCTCCGCGCCGGCCAATTCGCAGGCCTGAAGCAGCGTCAGCGTGGGATCGGCTTCAATCTCCTTGCCGTCGATAATGAGCTTCGTCATTCGCGTTCAAGCCAAAACATGGATGAATAACCTGTTCAATTGCCGTCCAGGGTGCTGGAGGGATCGTTTTGCGCGATGCAGTCATGCATCTTGAGCCAGTCGTCCGCAGCGGTCTGCAGACACAGCAATGCGACCTGCGCCGGGGAATTGCTGCTCGTGGCTCCTGTGCCGGGCAATGCGTTATCCGCCCCAGGCGCCGCAAGGCCGGTATCTGCCGGATCGGCTGTACTCAATGGATCGGAATTCAGCGGATCCACCGATGACAGCACACCCAAACCCGGATCATCGGCGGCATCGAGTTCGGCCGAGAGCTGAATCTGGCCGGTATCGATCCGCCCATCGGTGATGAAGCCATTGAGATCGAGCCAGGCGCCGACAAATTCGGCTGCCGAAGTCTCGTCGCTGATGCAGCCCGCCATGTCGGCAGGCGCTGCTCCGGCCGCTTTGCACATCTGCTCAACCGTGGGAAAACTGAGTCCAGCCGGCGCGCTCTGTGCGACGGACGTCTGCTGCGCGCCGGGATGAATCACGGCCCGGTAATGCGTCACCGCGAATACGCCAATAACGGCGAGAAGCATCGCACTGCCCAAACCAACAGCAATCCATTCGGACCTGTTTCGCATGGTTGTCACTCCGCCGCCTGTCGCACTGAAGCGGGCCTACGATACGTGGCAATTCGCCGTTCCAACTCGGGCCGGAAATGGCGGATCAGGCCTTGAATCGGCCATGCCGCCGCATCGCCCAGCGCACAGATCGTGTGTCCCTCGATCTCCTTGCTCACTTCCTGGAGCAAGTCGATTTCCGGTGAGACCGCGTCGCCGATGACCAGCCGGTCCATCACGCGTCGCATCCAGCCCGCACCTTCGCGGCACGGCGTGCACTGACCGCAGGACTCGTGCTGGTAGAACGCCGCAAGGCGCGCGATCGCCCTGACGACATCGGTGCTCTTGTCCATGACAATCACGGCGGCAGTGCCGAGACCGGACTGGACATCGCGCAAAGCGTCGAAATCCATCAGCACCGTATCGCAAATCGATTTGGGAATGAGCGGCACCGACGAGCCGCCGGGAATCACCGCGAGCAGATTGTCCCAGCCGCCACGCACGCCGCCTGCATGCTTGTCGATCAGCTCCCTGAGCGGAATGCTCATCGCCTCTTCGACGTTGCACGGTTTGTTCACATGCCCGGAGATGCAGAACACCTTGGTGCCGGTATTGTTCGGCTTGCCCAGGCCGGCGAACCACGAGGCGCCTCGGCGCA
>JAGWSK010000303.1 GCA_028869355.1 Alphaproteobacteria bacterium
AAGGGACGGCAAGTCAGTTTCCGGAAGATGTCTGTGCCGAAAATCCGCATGAATTGTCCCGGCAGGCGGCAGTGCCGGTTGCGGAAAAGCCGGATTTTTAAATGCGAGAGGAACGAGCGCCGAAAGCGCAGTGCTCAAGCCAATTTAATCGCCTGACTCAAATTGACTCACCACCGGCAGTAGCGCCTACTTGACGCAGCCGGCGCGCCATGTCCCGTTTCTCGGATGATGGGCAGGCGTTTCGGTTTTTTCACACTGAGCGACAATATTCGCGGCATCCTGCTGATGGTGCTCGCGCGACTGGTGTTTGCCGGCAGCGACACCTGCACCAAACTTGCAAGTTCGCGGCTGCCCGCCACCGAAGTCATCGTGATACGGAATCTCATTTCGCTGCCGATCATCCTCGCATTGGCGTGGCATCTGGGCGGGCTGCGTTACAAGGCTGCATTCCGCGACCGGACCGTCATTGGGCGCAGTGTACTCGAGGGCACTGGAACGATCGCGTTTGTCGCGGCACTGCCCTTCATTACATTGGGCCAGAGCGCGGTGATCCTGCTCACCGTGCCAATCATTCTGGTTGCCCTTTCGGCCCTGATCTACAAGGAAGATGTCGGCTGGCGGCGTTGGTCGGCCATCTTCATCGGCTTCTTCGGTGTCGTGCTTGTCGCCAACCCGTTTGGCGGTTCGATCAATCCATATCTGCTTCTGGCCCAGTTCACCGCTGTCACCTGGGCCTTTCGTGACCTCGTTACGGCGCGGATCGGAATCCGGATTCCGTCGGTGACTGTGGCGCTGGTCAATACGGTGGTGGTCGGATTGATTGCCGTGCCCGGTGTGCTTTGGGAGCATTGGCGTGGTTTTGACCAACGCGAGCTTTTCTACCTTGTGGGCGCCGGAATCCTGGTCACGATCGCGAATTACCTCTACATCGCGGCGCTGCGCACAGGCGCGATATCGGTCGTTGCGCCGTTCCGCTACAGCGCTGCGGTTTGGGCGAGCATCGCGGGATTTATTGTCTGGGGCGATATTCCCGACCTGTTCGGTGTCTCTGGGGCGGTTCTGATCGTCGGCTCGGGCCTGTACACATTCTACCGCGAGCTCGATCTCAAACGGGAGCGCTGCGGCGCGGAGGCGTTTTCAAGCGCCGCCCAGAGGCAATAGAAAAACTCAATACGCCCTTGCGATCAGAATTTCCTGTGTGGCGCGCTGGCCGGTGAAGATGCATTTGCCGAGCGATGCTGCGCTTTGACCCAGTGGAGCATTGCGGATCGTCAGCTTCAGCTTTTTCAGCCGCTCGTCGACTTCCTCCAGCGCGGCGCCTGATGGCCGGGACCATGGAACGCGGGCCCAACCGCGGAATTCGCCGGATTCGTCGTCATCGCCGGCGCCTCCGAAATAACCGGCGAGTTCGTCAAAATTCTTGAAGCCGGTTTTGATATTGCCCTCGAGCCGGGTTCTGGCTTCGGAAAACAGCCGCACCTGAATTGCGGACAACAGGTTCCCGGCATCGGCGACGAAGCGCTCACGCGGCATGGCGTGGGATTGCACTTTATCGCCGTCGCGCAACTGGTCGCGGCGCATGAAAGTGACATTGCCGTTCGCCACATCGCGCGGACCGATCTCAACAATGATCGGGGCGCCGCGCCGCACCCAGTTCCAGCGCTTGTCGGCCGACTTGATGTCCTTGGTGTCCAGTTGCACGCGAATGCGGTCATCCAACGCCGTCTCGCGCGACAGCGCGTGCGACAGCGACTCGCAATAGCCGAGCACATCCGCATCCTCGGGCTTGTTGCGCAGCATCGGCACGATCACGATCTGGCGGGGTGCAATGGCCGGTGGAATTCGCAGCCCATCATCGTCGCCGTGAACCATGATCACGCCGCCGATCAACCGGGTGGACACGCCCCAACTGGTTGTATGGCAAGGAGTCAATTCGCCGGCTTCATTCTGGAACCGGATATTCTGTGCGTCGGCAAAATGCGTCCCCAGATAGTGCGAGGTGCCAGCCTGCAGTGCCTTGCCGTCCTGCATCATGGCTTCGATCGAGTATGTATTGACCGCGCCCGGGAAGCGTTCGTTCTCCGGCTTTTCTCCGGCAATCACCGGCGTGGCGAGCACGGTTTCGGCGAAGTCACGATACATTTCCAGGATGTTCAACGCTTCTGCCATAGCTTCGCCGGCATCGGCATGCGCGGTATGGCCCTCCTGCCAGAGAAATTCCGAGGTGCGCAGGAACAATCGGGTACGCATTTCCCAGCGCACCACATTGGCCCATTGGTTGATCAGCAGCGGAAGATCGCGATGACTTTTGATCCAGCGCGAAAACGCATCCCCGATGATGGTCTCTGACGTCGGCCGGACGACCAGCGGTTCCTCAAGCCGCGCCTCGGGATCGGGCGCCAGTACCCCGCCGGACATTTTCAGGCGGTGATGGGTGACAACGGCCATCTCCTTGGCGAAGCCTTCGACGTGTTGGGCCTCTTTGGCGATGAAGGAGAGCGGAATAAAAAGCGGGAAATAACAATTATCGTGACCGCTTTCCTTAATCCGGCCATCGAGTTGCCGCTGAATCTGCTCCCAGATACCGTAGCCCCAGGGTTTGATGATCATCGAGCCGCGAACCGGCGAAGTTTCCGCCATGTCGGCTTCCCGTACGACCGTCTGGTACCACTCCGCGAAATTCGATTTTCCGTTCGATTCGCGCAGCGTGCTTAAAGCTCTTTGCATCCTGGTGTCCCGATTCTGAAATTCGCTTTATCTCTATATCGGCATCCATGCGAATTTTAGAATCGTAAGGACACCAGCAAATCTTTGATTCCCGGTGTCGTTTTGGTTTCGAAATTCGCCAAGCGCGCTATATAGGCATCATGCGAATTTCGAAACCGCGACACCGGGGCTCCAATTCGCCAAATTACCGTTATGCATAAGGTTACCGAGAGTTAACGACAAGAAGCGCCAACATGGCCAAACCGTCAGCACCATTTTCGGGATTTGAATGGCTTGTCGCCGGCCGCTATTTGCGGGCGAGACGGCAGGAAAGCTTCATTTCGGTCATTTCGGGTTTCTCCCTGGTCGGGATCGCGCTCGGGGTTGCAACCCTGATAATCGTGATGAGCGTGATGAACGGGTTCCGCGCGGAGCTGCTGGGGCGGATTCTTGGGCTTAATGGCCATATCATCGTGCAAAGTGTCACCGGCAGCATTCCCGATTATGACGCCACCGTGGGGCGGATCCGCCAGATCCCCGGCATTACCGGTGCGACACCTTTCATTGAGGGACAGGTGCTCGTGAATGGGCAGGGAGCATCTTTTGGCGCCCTGGTGCGCGGACTGGCCCCGGATGATCTCAAGCGCCTGACGACAGTATCTTCGACGATCAACCCTGATGTTCTGGCCCGTTTCGGCACCGATGATTCGGTGATTGTGGGCGCACGGCTCGCGGAGCGGCTTGGCCTTGCGCCGGGCATGACGGTGACGCTGTTGTCCCCCAATGGCGACGTGACCCCGTTCGGTTCGACTCCTCGCATCAAAACCTATCGGGTCGCGGGTACCTTCAACATCGGAATGTCGGAATACGATCAGACCTATATTTTCATGCCGCTGAAGGAGGCGCAGCTGTTCTTCGGGCTCGGCGATGCGGTGCAGGGCATCGAAGTGATGGTGGCGCAGCCGGATAATGTCGCGAGCTGGCACTTTCCCGTTCAACGCGCCGCCGGCCCCGAGGCCCGGCTGGTGGATTGGCAGCAGATGAATTCCAGCCTGTTCGGCGCACTGAATGTCGAACGTAACGTCATGTTCCTGATCCTTACACTGATCATACTTGTCGCGGCGCTGAACATCATTTCCGGACTGATCATGCTGGTGAAGGACAAGGGTGGCGATATTGCGATCCTGCGGACCATGGGCGCGAGCAAAGGCGCCGTGATGCGCGTCTTTTTTATCGCGGGCGCCTTCATCGGCACGACAGGCACAGTGCTCGGCGTGCTGATCGGGATCGTGTTCTGCGCCAATATCGAGAGGATCCGGCAATTCTTGTCGAACATCACCGGCACGACCTTGTTCGACCCGACGATCTATTTCCTGAGTCAGATGCCGGCCAAGATCGATCCCTATGACGTTATCGCGGTGATCGCGATGGCGCTGTCCCTGTCGTTCCTTGCCACGCTGTATCCGTCCTGGCGTGCCGCGAGGCTCGATCCGGTGGAAGCGCTGCGATATGAATGAAAACTGGCCGCTGCGGCTCGACCGGGTCGCGCGCATATATCATCAGGGCGGCCGTGATCTGGTCGTTTTTCGCGATATCTCCTTTGCGCTTGCCGAGGGGGAAATCGTCGCGCTGGTCGGCCAATCGGGTGCCGGCAAGTCGTCGCTGCTGCATATTGCAGGACTGCTGGAAATGCCGACGGCCGGCGATGTCTTTATCGACGGCGAAGCGGTTTCGCGGCTGCCTGAGCGGCGGCGCACGGAACTGCGCCGAAAGTCGCTGGGTTTTGTCTATCAGGCACATCATCTGCTGCCGGAGTTTACCGCTGAGGAAAACGTCGCAATGCCGCTACGCATCGCAGGCGTTTCGCGCAAGGCGGCCTCTGAAGAAGCCAGGCGTCTTCTCTCGCTGGTCGGTCTTGCCGAGCGCATGACCCATCGTCCGGCGCAGCTATCCGGCGGCGAACAACAGCGCGTGGCAATTGCACGCGCACTCGCCAATTCGCCGCGCGTCCTGCTGGCGGATGAGCCGACTGGAAACCTCGATCCGCGAACCGCTGATGGCGTGTTCGACATGCTGATCGAACTGGTGCGCGGCGAACGCCTCACAGCGCTCGTTGCCACGCATAATCACGCGCTGACGCGGAAGATGGACCGGACGCTGATCTTGGAGCAGGGCTGCCTCGTCGAAAGCGGTCTGGCTGAAACTGTGGATGGCGTGCGCGTCACCCGTTCTTGACCAGCGCCAGTCAGCCGAATCGTTCATAATCCAGGGCATGACTTCCGATTCCGCAGCAGCAGGTCACGCCAATTTCGTCCATCTGCGTGTCCGCAGCATCTATTCGCTGCTGGAAGGCGCGATCCGTCCAAAGGAATTGGCCGAAATCGCCCGACGGCTGCGCATGCCTGCAGTTGCGGTGACCGATTCGAACAACCTATTCGGCGCGTACGAGATATCAGGCGCGCTGGCGGGGCAGGGAATCCAGCCGATCACAGGCGTCACCCTCTCCATCGCCTTTCCGTCCGACCTGCCGGCGCCGGCGCGCAAGCCGGGCGCCGAAATAATTTACCCTTCCGTGGCCCTGCTGGTGAAGGATGCAGACGGCTATGTTCAGCTCTCGAAGCTGGTTTCCAGCGCTTATGTCGAGACTGCGCCCGAGGACGCTCCGCACGCAACAATCGAGCGGCTCATCCGCCACTCACAGGGCCTGATTCTCCTGACCGGTGGCCCCGACGGTCCTGTGAACCGGTTGCTTGCGGCGGGGCAGGCGGATGCAGCGAAACGCATGCTCGACCGGCTCACCGAAGCGTTCGGCGACCGGCTTTATGTCGAGCTGCAGCGGCATGGGCTTCCCGACGAAATTGCGGTCGAAGACCGGCTGATTGCGCTCGCATGCGAAAAGGCCCTGCCGCTGGCCGCAACCAATGATGCGCATTTCGCCGGCGACAATATGTATGAAGCGAGCGACGCGCTGCTTTGCATCGCCGGCGGCACTTATATTGACGTTGAGGATCGTCGCCGCCTCACGCGTGAGCACCGGTTCAAGTCGGCGGCCGAAATGTCGGCGTTATTTGCCGATCTGCCGGAGGCCCTCGCCAATACGATCGAAATTGCCCGGCGATGCGCGTTTCGGCCCCGCCGGCACGCTCCGATTCTGCCGCAATTCCTGCCTGAGTCGGGTTTGCCGCCGGAGGATGAGCTTCGCGCCCAGGCTGAGGCCGGTCTCAAAAAGCGGTTGCGCGAAAATCCTCCGTCGGCGGATGAACAAGTTTATGTTGACCGGCTGAATTACGAGCTCGGCATCATCATCAAAATGGGTTTCCCGGGATATTTCCTCATCGTCTCGGATTTCATGAAATGGACACGCAGTCAGTCGATTCCCGTGGGTGTGCGCGGTTCAGGCGCCACATCGCTGGTCGCCTGGTCGCTGGAAATCACCAATCTCGATCCGATCCGGTTTGGGCTCGTGTTCGAGCGCTTTTTAAACTCCGAGCGCATCTCGATGCCGGACTTCGATATCGACTTTTGTCAGGAGCGGCGCGACGAGGTCATCCACTATGTGCAATCAAAATATGGCAAGGATCGCGTAGGCCACATCATTGCGCTGGGTTCGCTGCAGCCGCGTGCCGCGGTCCGCGACGTCGGTCGCGTCATGCAATTGCCATTCGGTCTGGTGGACCGGCTCGCGAAGCTCATACCAAACCCGCCGGGAAAACCTGTTGCCCTCAAGGACGCTATCGCGGGCGAACCGCGGTTGAAGCAGGCCGCCGACGAAGATGAGCGCGTCAGGCAACTCTTCGCGACGGTGCAAAAGATCGAGGGCTTCTACCGCCACGCCTCGACTCATCCGGCCGGCGTTGTGATCGGCGACAGGCCGCTGGACGAGATCGTTCCGCTCTACCGCGATCCGCGATCCGAAATCCCGGTGACGCAGTTCGACTTCAAGGATGCCGAAAAAGCCGGATTGGTGAAATTCGATTTCCTGGGATTGAAGACATTGACCGTCATCGCGAAGGCGGAGGCGCTATTGAAACGGCGCGGGATCGATGTCGACACCCAGCGGATCGGCTTCGATGATCGCCCAACATTCGACATGCTGGCGCGCGGTGAAAGCGTGGGCGTATTCCAGCTCGAAAGTCAGGGCATGCGCGACCTGATGAAGCGGATGAAGCCGGATCATATCAACGATCTTGTTGCGCTCGTCGCGCTCTACCGCCCGGGACCGATGGATTCGATCCCGAAATACATCGCCTGCAAGCACGGCCGTGAGAAACCGGAATACCTGCACCCGAGGCTTGAACCCATTCTGCGCGATACGTTCGGCGTCATGACGTACCAGGAAGACGTCATGCGCATTGCGCGCGAACTCGCCGGCTTTTCGATGGGCGAGGCCGACCTGCTGCGCCACGCCATGGGCAAAAAGATCGCCGCCAAAATGGTGGTGATGCGCGAGAAATTTATCGGCGGCGCGGTGCAGAACGGGATCAACAGCAACATCGCAGGCCAGATCTTCGATCAGGCGGCGAAATTTGCCGGTTATGGTTTCAACAAGGGCCATGCCGCCGCCTACGCCCAGGTCGCCTATCAAACGGCGTATCTGAAGGCCAATTACCCGGTTGAATTCCTCGCCGCGTCGATGACGCTGGACATCGGCAATTCCGACCGTCTGAATGTTTTCCGGCAGGAGGCACGCCGGCTCGGTATCGAAGTGCGTCCGCCCGATATCAATCGCTCCGACGTGTTCTTTTCCTGCGAAGGAGACGCGCAGCGTGGGATGATCAACTATGCGCTTGCCGCGGTGAAGAATGTCGGACCGCAGGCAATGGACCATGTCGTCAGCATCCGGCAACAGGATGGAGCATTCCGCTCCATTGGTGACTTCGCCACGCGAATTGACCCGAAACTGGTCAACAAGCGCGCACTCGAGAGCCTGATAAAAACCGGGGCTTTCGATGCATTGAATCGCAACCGGAAGCAGTTGTTCGAATCGGCCGATGTGATCCTCAACCATGCCGCGCGGCGCACGCGTGACCGGCTGGAGGGGCAGTCCAGTCTGTTCGGTTCAGCAATATCAGGGTCCGGTCCGAATGGCGGAGCGGTTGCAGCGAGCGATGAACCACTGCTCGGCGCAATGGATGATTGGTCACCGCATGAGAGGCTCGCTGAGGAATTCTCAGCGGTGGGCTTTTACCTGTCGGGCCATCCACTCGATGCTTACGCAACCGCACTGAAGCGCCTTGGCGTTTCGACATTTGCGGATCTTCTTTCCGATGCCAGGCGATCGGCGGTCAAAGCCACCGTCGCAGGGGTGGTGATCCGGCGTCAGGAGCGGCGGGGCAAGAGCGGCGATCCGTTTGCATTTGTCGCGCTCTCTGATCCGACCGGCATGTTCGAGGTGATGGTTTTCGCCGAAGCATTGGCAAGCTCGCGGCAATTCCTTGAAATCGGCAAGCCTGTCCTGCTCCGCGCCGTGGGAGACTGGGTCGAGGAGGAGTTGAAATTGCGCGCGGTTTCGATCGACGATCTTGATGCAGCCGCCGCAGGGGCGGGTGAGGGCCTGAAAATACGCCTCACCGATACCGCTCCAATTTCCCGGATCGCGCACGAACTGAACGCACCGGGTAAAGGCCTCGTCACTCTGGTTGTTCCGGGTCTCGACCGGCAGGAGATCGAGATCGCGTTGCCCAAACGCGTGCAGGTCAATCCCCGCATTAAGACTGTTTTGGCGGGGCTTGCGGGCGTAGCCGAAGTGGAATCCGTGTGAATGGGGCGCGGCTGGTTCGTCGCCGCACTTATCCTGGACATATTGCTGCTTGCCTTCGGCGTTTATATGGCGGGCTCAGCGGCAGAAATCGCAATCCGGACCGGAGGAGAAACCGCCCCGGTGGCAATTGCCGTTCTTTTTGCAGCCCTGCCGGTATTCTGCCTCGCCGCCCCATTTGCGGCGGGTCGTGCGCGCAGGCGAAACCGCCCGCAAGCTCAACTGGTTGCCCTGTTCGCAGCACCTTGGGTTTACGGGCTTCTTTTGGTCGTGTTCCTGTTTAATTCGTGACCGGGTTGGGACCTGAAGTGGCCCGCCCAGCTTGCGTGAGACCTCTGAAATTCATATAAGCCCGGCACCCCACAACGCGGGTCCAGGGCGGACGACGAAAACGGTCTCTCCGCCCCTCCGGTGTTCGCGCATGCGAATCACTCCCGCGCCAGGCTGAACCGGAAAACAGGAGCTATCATGGCACTGCCAGAATTGAGTTTGCGTCAGATGTTGGAGTCTGGCGCGCATTTCGGCCACCGCACCCAGCGGTGGAATCCGAAGATGTCGCCTTTTATCTTTGGTGTCCGCAACGACATTCACATTATTGACTTGACCCAGACAGTACCGCTGTTCCACCAGGCTTTGCTGGCCATGCGCGATGTCGTGGCTGGTGGCGGCCGCGTGCTGTTTGTCGGCACGAAGCGGCAGGCGGCAGAGCCGGTCGCGGCAGCCGCCAAGCGTTGTGCGCAGTATTACGTCAATCACCGCTGGCTTGGCGGGACGCTGACGAATTGGCAAACCATCTCCCATTCGATCAAGCGGCTGCGGAATCTCGAAGAGACTCTGGATTCCGCACACAGCTCCGGCCTGACCAAGAAGGAGTTGCTGCAGCTCATGCGCGAGCGCGACAAGCTCGAGCGCTCGCTCGGCGGCATCAAGGACATGGGTGGTCTGCCAAGCATGCTTTTCGTGATCGACACCAACAAGGAATCGATCGCAGTTGCTGAGGCCCGCAAGCTGGAAATTCCGGTTGCGGCAATTCTCGATTCCAATTCCGAGCCGGACGGAATCGCCTTTCCAATTCCGGGCAATGACGATGCTTCGCGGGCCATCGCGCTCTATTGCGATCTCGCCGCCCGCGCCGTTATCGACGGTTTGTCGGAAGGCCAGGTGGCGGCCGGTGTCGATATTGGTGCGGCCGAAGACGTGTCCGAACGCGTCGAGAGCGGTCCCGCGCGTGCAGAAGTCGAGGCAAGTCCGCTCGGCTAGGCATTTTGCGATATCCTCGAATCGCAAAAGTGCCCTGGCAGTTTTAAAATTGGCGCGTTTTCTACGCCGACCCGCCTCCGCTTAAAGCTTCGGCGGGCGAGAATTGGGACAGTCAGTCCGCCGAAGTCGTTGACGAAGGTGGAACCTGGAGCCACTTCGGCGGAAAATACGCCCACCAAAAACGAGGGGGCGAAAGGAACAATCATGGCAACTATACCTGCCGGCATGGTCAAGGATCTGCGCGACAAGACCGGCGCCGGAATGATGGACTGCAAAACCGCGCTCACCGAAACCAATGCCGATTTCGAATTGGCAGTGGACTGGCTGCGCAAGAAGGGCCTGGCAAAGGCCGCGAAAAAGGCCGGCCGCACGGCCGCCGAGGGCCTTATCGGAATCGCTACGCAGACCGATTGCGGGGCGATTGTCGAAGTCAATTCGGAAACCGATTTTGTTGCCCGAGGGGGCGAATTCCAGGATTACGTGCGCAGGGCTGCAAAACAGGCGCTGGAAGAAGAAGGGGAGCTCGAGCGTTTGCTGCTGTCGCCGTTCGACGACCGCCAGACCATGGCCGAGGCGCTGACGGCGCTGGTTGCCAAAATCGGCGAGAACATGTCGGTGCGGCGCAGCGCCGGTTTGGCTGTTTCGCCTGGCGTTGTCGCATCCTATGTCCATAATGCCGTCGCACCCGATCTCGGCAAGATCGGCGTGCTCGTTGCGCTGGAATCGGCGGGCAATGTCGATGCTCTCCAGCGCCTCGGCAAGCAGCTCGCGATGCATGTTGCGGCGGCCAATCCTCTGGCGCTGACGCCGGATGCTGTGCCTCCGGAAACCATCGCCCGCGAGCGCTCGATCTACGAAGATCAGGCGCGGCAAACCGGTAAGCCGGAAGGCGTGATTGCGAAGATGGTCGATGGCCGGATGCGGAAATTCTACGAAGAGAATGTGCTGCTGTCGCAAATTTTCGTTGTGGATGGTGAAACACCGGTATCGAAGGTCCTGGAAAATGCGTCCAAAGATGTTGGGGCGCCCGTCCGAATCACGGGGTTTGTGCGGTTTGCAGTCGGTGAAGGAATCGACAAACCGACCACGGATTTTGCCGCCGAAGTGAGGGCGACGGCCGGAACATCCTAATTGAGCAATGTCAGGACGATCGATGGCAACTGTCCCCAAATACAAGAGAGTCCTCGTCAAAATTTCCGGCGAGGCACTGATGGGGACAGAGGATTACGGCATCGATACCACGACTGTTGAGAGCATAGCCGCCGATCTGAAAGAAGCGGCAGAAATGGGTGCGCAAGTCTGCCTCGTGGTTGGGGGCGGTAACATATTCCGCGGTCTTTCCGGCGCCGCAGCCGGAATCGAGCGTGCCACCGCGGATTACATGGGAATGCTCGCAACCGTCATCAACGCTCTGGCGCTTCAGGCCGCGCTGGAGCGGATTGGCTTGCCGACGCGCGTGCAGTCAGCCATCCCCATGATGTCGATCTGTGAGCCCTATATCCGCCGGCGCGCGATCCGGCACATGGAAAAAGGCAGGGTGGTGATCTTTGCCGCCGGAACCGGTAACCCGTTTTTCACCACCGATACCGCTGCGGCGCTGCGAGCGGCTGAAATGGGCTGCGATGCGATGTTCAAGGCAACCCAGGTGGACGGTGTGTACAGTGCCGACCCGAAGCTCGACCGCAACGCCGAAAGATACGACTTTCTCAGCTACCACGAGGTCTTGTCGCGGGACCTTAAGGTCATGGATGCGTCCGCGGTGTCACTGTCACGAGAAAACCGTATTCCCATTGTCGTTTTCTCGATCCGAAGCAGGGGAAACCTTGGCGCAATATTGCGGGGGACGGGCCGCTGCACAGTGATTGGTGAAGCGTCTTGAGCTAAAGTTTGTGAGCACGGGGAACCTGCTCCAAGGGGAGAATACGAATGGCCCAGACACCGCCGTTCGACAAGGAAGACGTGAAACGACGCATGAAAGGTGCGATCGGAACCCTGCGCCATGAATTTGCCGGGCTTCGAACCGGACGTGCCAATCCGGCGATTCTGGAGCCGGTCACCGTCGAAGCCTATGGCAGCACGATGGCAGTCAATCAGCTGGGGACGGTGAGCACGCCGGAGCCACGCCTGCTGACGGTTCAGGTGTATGACAGGAGCCTGGCGAAAGCCGTCGACAAAGCGATCCGCGACGCCGGACTTGGCCTCAATCCGCAACTGGATGGTCAGTTGATCCGGATTCCGATTCCGGAACTGAACGAAGAGCGGCGTCGTGAGCTGGCGAAACTTGCCGCGAAATATGCGGAACAGGCGCGCATTGCCGTGCGCAACGTCCGGAGAGACGGAATGGATCAGTTAAAGCGGCTGGAAAAGGAGCACAGCATCAGCGAGGACCAGCATCGGAAGCTGTCGGACGAACTTCAGAAGCTGACCGACGAATCGGTACATGAAGTCGACGGAATTCTGCATGCGAAAGAACAGGAAATCATGCATGTCTGAACGGTCGTGATTGGAGCCGGAAAAGAGAAAAGGACAGTGATTTGACCAAACCTGTGTCCGATCCGAATCCTGCATTGCCTGTTCCACCGGCGAAACTGCCGCGGCACGTTGCGATCATCATGGACGGCAATGGCCGCTGGGCAAGAAACCGATTGCTGCCGCGCGAGGCAGGACACGTCAAGGGTATCTCGGCCGTCCGTAAGGTCGTGCGTGCGGCGCGCGCTTTGGAACTGCAATATTTGACGCTCTACACGTTCTCGACTGAGAACTGGCGCCGGCCGGAGTCGGAAGTTCGTCACCTGATGGGCCTGTTCCGCCGCTATTGCCGGGCCGACATCGAAAAGCTTCACGCCCATAATGTCCGTGTAAGGTTCATCGGTGCGCGGAGCGGATTGGCGCCGGACATCGCCGAGTTGATCGAGGGTGCCGAAACGCTGACCGCGAACAACTCGGCGCTCAATCTGGCCTTCGCATTCAACTACGGATCGCGCGAAGAATTGGCGGACGCCACAAGGCAGCTTGCCAAAGCCGCCAAACGAGGCGAAATCGATCCGGATACGATCACGCCCGACATGCTGGGCCGCAGCATGCAGAGTGCGGGAATTCCGGATGCCGATCTGGTTATCCGAAGCGGCGGCGAGCGGCGGCTGTCAAACTTCCTGCTGTGGCAGGCCGCTTATGCGGAGCTCGTATTTGTCGACAAGCTTTGGCCCGATTTTGGCGCTGCGGATCTGGAGGCGGCGCTTGCCGAATTTGCCCGGCGTGAACGGCGATTCGGCGGGGTTCCGGCCGACCGGTCGCGCGCGGATTCGGCATTGCGCGCGCTTTCGACCGCACTGTTCGAGCCTCGCCGCTGATGGGGCCGCAGCCATTCATGTCCGCCTCGATTGAGCTGCCGGCCCGGGCTGTTTCGGGGATCATCCTGATCGTTGCTGCGGTGCTGGCCGTGTTTGCCGGTGGAATCGCGTTCGGTTGTTTCGTCATCATCGGCGCCGTGGCTGGTTTGCGCGAATGGCACCGGCTTGTGAACGATGGCAAACTGGCGCCTCAGATGTTCATCACCGCGATATCGCTGATGACCGCGGTTGCGCTGTTTCTCGCGTCCAGCAACCTCGGATTGGCCCTTGCGGTGATTTCCGCCGGAGCTGTGTGTACGCTGGTTTGGTCTTCGTCACGTAGTCAATCACCGGTGTGGCACGCCGTGGGGACGATTTATCTCGGAATTCCTGCAATCGCTCTGGTTATGCTCCGCGGCGCCGCGGACGGCGCTTATCTGCTGCTCGGAATTCTGCTTGCAGTCTGGAGCGCGGATACCGGTGCGCTATTTGGCGGCCGCTTCATCGGCGGGCCGAAGCTCGTGCCGAAGTTATCGCCGAACAAGACCTGGGCCGGTTTTATCTGCGGCACTTTCGCCGCGGGTTTGGTGGAAGCCCTGTTCGTCGGTCTGCTGGGCGGCAGCGCAATCATCGGGTTGAGCTTCGGAATTGCAATCGCGCTGTTTGGCCACGCGGGCGATCTGTTTGAATCCTGGGTGAAACGGCGCTTTCAGGCCAAGGACAGTGGCGGTCTCATTCCCGGACATGGCGGCGTCCTTGACCGGATTGACAGCCTGCTTTTTGTCGCGCCAGTTTGTGCATTCCTGGTGTTCTTAACCGGCCTCAATCCATTTCAGGGGGCATCACCATGAGGGACGGTCTAATTCCGCCAAATCCGGGAATCCATCTGCTGCCGGTACTTGGGCGCCATGTCACCATTCTGGGAAGCACAGGCTCGATCGGAACTTCGACGCTCGAGGTGATCCGGTTTGCCCGTGAGCATTACGGTCCGAACGCTTTTCCGCTGCAGGCGCTGACCGCCCAACGCAATGTCGAGCTGCTTGCGGCACAGGCACGCGAGATGCATCCCGCGGTCGTGGTGATTGGCGATGCGGCAATGAAACCTGCTCTGGCCGCTGCGCTCGCAGGCACAGATGTGGAGGTGCTGGCAGGTCCTGACGCGCTGATCGAAGCCGCGCAAAGGCCCGCGGAAATGGTTGTGAGCGCAATCGTCGGGGCGGCTGGATTGGCGCCTACGCTGGAAGCCGCCAAACGCGGTGCTATCGTCGCGCTCGCGAACAAGGAATGTGTTGTCGCGGCCGGCGAAGTTTTCCGCCGCGCTGCTGCCGATTCCCGTGGTGTTCTTATCCCCGTGGACTCAGAACACAGCGCAGCGTTTCAACTTCTCGATTTTGCCCAGACGCAGGCGATCGAAAAAGTAACATTGACTGCGTCGGGTGGCCCGTTCCGCACCTGGTCCCTGGAACGCATGGCCGCCGTTACGCCCGAACAGGCGGTGCGTCATCCAAACTGGTCAATGGGCGCGAAGATTTCCGTCGATAGCGCGACGCTCATGAACAAGGGGCTGGAGCTCATCGAAGCCCATGTGTTGTTCGGGATGGCTCCGGATAAACTGGACGTGATTGTCCATGCGCAATCGGTGGTTCACTGTCTCGTGTCCTACGCGGACGGGTCTGTTCTCGCGCATCTCTCAGCCCCAGATATGAAAACACCGATCTCGTTGGCCTTGGGTTGGCCGCACCGGATCGCTTCCCCTGCGCGGGTTCTGAATCTTGCCGAGTTGGGCCATATGACGTTCGAAAGTCCCGATTATGAACGGTTCCCGTGCCTTCGCCTTGCCCGGACCTGCCTGCAATTGGGCGGCACTGCACCGACAATCCTCAATGCCGCCAATGAGATAGCGGTCGATAGCTTTCTCAAGCGCAGGATCGGATTCCTCGGAATCGCTAAAATTGTGGAGCAAACGCTTAACACTTTTGAACGTATAAATAACGGGTGTACGCCCACGAATTTGGACGACGTACTGGAACTTGATGCCGCCGCACGGGCAAGGGCGAGCGAATTTACCGGCCAGGCCGCGGGCCGGGCGGCATAGGGAGTTCGGACAGCGATGCCGACAGTGATCCAACATTTCTTCTCGTGGCTGGGCGTCGGACTCCCGGCATTTCTATTTGTCATCACACTTGTCGTGTTTTTTCACGAACTTGGGCATTTCATCGTCGCCCGCTGGTGCGGTGTGCGCGTCGAGGCGTTTTCGGTCGGATTTGGCCGCGAGATTTTCGGCTTTACGGACCGTAAGGGCACACGCTGGAAAATTTCATGGATTCCGCTTGGCGGCTACGTGAGATTTCTCGGCGACGCCGATGTGTCGAGCCGTCCCGATCCGAATGTGATACGCGAATATCAGCAGCGGCAACTCTCCGGAATGGAATCGGATCCCGAAATATTCGGGCAGCCCATGCACATGAAGCCGGTCTGGCAGCGTGCACTCGTCGCATCGGCGGGGCCGGTTGCGAATTTCATTCTCGCGATCGTCATTTTTTCGGCGGTGATGCTGGCAACCGGCAAACCTGCGGCGCCGCCTGTCGTTGAAGCCGTCACCAAAGGATCGGCGGCGGAAATGGCAGATATCCGGCCGGGCGATTCCATCCTCAAGGTCGGAAATGTCGCAGTGGACGACTTTACGCAATTGCAGCGCATCGTTTCTGCGAATGCCGGTAAGCCGCTGCAGCTGACGATTCTCCGCGACCACCATCAGCAAGTCATCCCGGTTGTGCCGACAAGGATTGAGGCGAGCGACTCCAACGGCACCAGGTACAGTTTTGGCAGGCTGGGCATCCGCGACACTTTGGTCAAAGTGGGAATAGGCCAGGCACTAGCGGGTGGTGTCGATCAGACCTGGTTCATCATTGCACAGACGGGATCCTACGCCGGCAAAATCCTGACCGGAAGGGAAAGTCCCGATCAGTTGCACGGAATTGTCGGGATTGGTCAGGTTTCGAGTGAAGCGGCACAGATCGGCTTTATGGCATTGTTGGATTTGGCAGCGCTGATGTCGGTGAGCATTGGGCTGGTGAATCTTTTGCCCATTCCGGTGCTCGACGGCGGGCACCTCCTGTATTATGGATGCGAAGCGGTGCTTGGCAGACCATTGGGGGAGCGTGCGCAGGAGGTTGGCTTCAGGCTGGGGCTGGCGTTCGTTCTTTGCCTGATGCTTCTTGCGACGTTTAATGACCTGGTCCGCCTAAACCTCTTTTAACCCAAAGGTACGTCGCGTAATCGCTCGCCGACGTATAAGAAGGCGAGCAATGACCTCGAGGGGCCACCATATCGCCCGAAGCGCGCGTCTTTCGGCCTGCGCCTTGGTGCTGAACTACAGTATCGGAGGGGCACTGGCTCAAACGCCTGCGCAACCGGCCGCTGCACCCGCGCAACCAGCGCCGGAGGCGCCCGCGTTGCCAATGAGTGGTCCGGCGCCACCGGGCGAGCAGATGACGCTCGAACAGGCGGCGCCGGTGGTGACGCCGATGCCTGCTCCGCCCGGTCAGGGAATCGTACGGCGCATTGCTGTTGAGGGAACGCAGCGCATCGAACCGGATAGCGTGCTTTCATATTTGCTGTTGCGTCAGGGTCAGCCCTACGACCCCGCAGTCGCGGACAGGTCACTGAAGGTGCTGTTCGACACCGGACTGTTCTCGGATGTGCGCATGGACTGGGACGGAATGACACTGACCGTGCGGGTCGTCGAAAATCCGATTCTGAACCAGGTGGTGTATGAAGGTAACTCGGCGATTTCGGACACCGATCTGAACAAGGAAGTGCAGGTTCGGCCGCGCATGGTGTTCACCCGTGCCCGCGTCCAGGCCGATGTGCAGCGCATTATCGAACTCTACCGCCGGTCGGGACGATTTGCCGCAACGGTCGAACCGAAGATCATTCAGCGCCCGCAGAACCGCGTTGATCTTGTGTTTGAAATCAATGAGGGCCCGACCACCGGAGTTGCCGCCATCAATTTCATCGGCAACCGGATATTTCGCGATTCCGATTTGCGCGACCAGATCGCAACCACGACCAGTGCGTGGTGGAAGTTCCTCAGCACCAACGACAATTATGATCCCGACCGTCTGACATTCGACCGCGAACAATTGCGCCGTTTCTATCTCGCGCGCGGTTACGCGGATTTCCGGGTCATTTCGGCGGTCGCCGAGCTGGCGCCGGACCGGCGGAACTTCTACATCACGTTTACGCTGGATGAGGGCGACCTCTACCACTTCGGCAATGTTCAAATTCAGTCGCAAATCCGCGATCTCAATCCGGACACGCTGCAATCGCTGCTGCTGACCAAACAGGGCGATGTGTACAATGCCGATCTGATCGACAAATCAATCGAAGCGCTGACTTTCGCCGCGGGCACCCAGGGTTTCGTTTTCATCGATATCCGGCCGCGGGTTCAGCGCAACGCAGAGACCAAAACCATTGATCTGTTTTATGAGATCAATGAGGCGCCCCGGGTATATGTCGAGCGGATCAATATTGTCGGCAATACCCGTACCCGTGATGAAGTGATCCGGCGCGAATTCCGCCTTTCGGAAGGCGACGCCTTCAACCGCGTGCTTGCCGACCGTTCGCGCACACGCATTCGCGCGCTCGGATTTTTCAAGGATGTCACCATCAAGGAGGATCCGGGCACCACGCCTGACCGGACTGTGCTGACGGTCACGGTGACGGAGCAGCCGACCGGCGAACTCGCTCTTGGCGCCGGCTATTCGTCTTTCCAGGGACTATTGCTGAATTTCAGCTATACCGAACGCAATCTGTTCGGACGTGGACAATTCATTCGCGCCAATATTTCCGTCGGCACATTCCAGAAGGACTATGATTTCCGGTTCACAGAGCCCTATTTTCTCGGCCGTCCGCTCTCGGCCGGTTTCGTCGCTTACGATATCATCACCGACTTCTCACAGTTTTTGGGATATGTCTCGAGCGTCAAAGCCGTCGGACTGCAATTCGGATTTCCGGTTTCGGAATTCGGCCGATTCTCGCCGCATTACAATTTCGCCTACACGAATATCTCGCCGACCAACACGACCGCGCAGGCGGTTCTCTTTGCGCAGGGCGCCTACTCGGCATCCTCGATCGGCTACACCTATACTTACGACACCCGCGACGACCCGGTTAAGCCAACCACCGGCGTGGATTTGTACCTGACCCAGGATGTTGCAGGCCTCGGCGGCGATCTGGATTACCTGCGCACCACGGCCGGCTTTCAGTATTATCACCCGTTCTTCTTCAATCTCGTCGGCGAGTTTGCGGCCAATGCGGGTTACATCACCGCATATGGCGGCACGCAGATTCCGATCAACGAGCGGTTCTTCAAGGGCGGGCCATCGTTCCGCGGCTTCCAGATTGCCGGCGTCGGGCCGCGAGATACCGTTCCGAACGTTTCGGTCGGAGGGCAGCTCTTCGCGATTGGCACCTACCAGGTGCGTTTGCCGGACATTTTGCCACCGGACTATGGGATCAACCTGTCTGCCTTTACGGATTTCGGTACCGTAGGCTTGATCCACGGTGAGAACACGACCTGCACCGCATCCACCTGCATCCGCGACAATCTGGCCATGCGCGTGACCGTAGGCCTGGCCGTCAACTGGAAATCTCCATTCGGACCTATCGAGATCGATTTAGGCTATCCAATCCTGAAGCAAAGTTATGATAAACCACAAGCGATCTGGTTGAATGCCGGTACGCAATTCTGACGCAAGAGGATTTACGCTGATGAAAAGGCTCTCCACGCAGCACCTGACCGCTCTTCTCGCGCTGGCCGGAGTCGGCATCGGATTCGGTTTCGGGTTGCAGGCGTTTGGTGCGACCCAGGCCGCTCAGCCCCGCGCCGTAATTTCCAATCCCACGGCGACCGTGGCGGCGCCGGCTGCCTCGACTGCCCAAAACGGACCTCCTGCACCGCGTATCATCGTGATCGATCGCAACTTCATCCTTCAGCGCTCGACGGCGGGGCAGGATATTCTCAACCAGACACAGAATCTTTCGAAGTCGGCGGAGACCGAGTTCAAGAATCAGGAAGGCCAGCTTCAGGCCGAAGCCAATAAACTGCAGCAGGATCTCGCCATCGCTGCGCCGGACGTGCGCGAGCAGAAGGAAAAGGAATTTACCGGCAGGCAGCAGGCGTTTCAGAACAAGGTCGCTCAGCGCCAGGCGGAGATTCAGGCGGGATTCAACAAGGCCGCCCATGAGATCGAGATTGCTCTCGAACCCATCCTCAAGACAATTATGGTCGAACGCGGCGCCAATATGGTTTTTGACCGTTCAGCCATTATTCTTTCTACTGTCGATGTCGATGTCACGCCGGTTGCAGTGCAGCGGCTCAACAAGGCGTTGCCACATGTCAAAGTGGAACTTACGGCTGCGCCTGCGCCGGCCGCTGCTGCACCGGGTCCCGCGATTGCTGCCAAAGCTCCTGCAACGCCGCCTGTTTTGCCGGCGATAGCACCCAAGAAATAAATCAACTACGGAGTAGAGTGCGATGGCGGATCCGCGATTCTATGACAATCGCGGCCCGTTCCGTGTTCCGGAAGTCTGCCGCGTAGCGCAGATCGAGGGCGATTGGGCAAGCCAGCCCGACTCAGTTCATGATGTTGCGGCCCTGGACTGCGCCGGCCCGCTTCATCTCACTTTTTGCGACCGGCGCCAGGCCACAGGTCCCATTCTCACCAATGCCGGGTGGTGCATTACCGGGCCGGGCGGGCGCGGGCAGGGAGCATCCAGCACTGTGTTCCTGCGCGCCAAATCCGCCCAGTCTTCGTTCGCAGCTGTGGCGCGGCTGTTTTATCCGGATTGCGAGTCCGCCTTTGCGCCACAGGATGTGCCGGTGCATCCTTCGGCGAAAATCGGCGCCGGAGTCACGCTCGCGCCGGGCGTGGTCATCGGTTCGAATGCGGAAATCGGAGATGACACGAGAGTGGGTCCCAATGCCACAATCGGCAGGGGCGTGACTGTCGGACGCCGGTGTGAAATTGGCGCGCAAGCCGTGCTTGGGTTCGCATGTGTGGGCGACGATGTCATTATTCAGCCCGGTGCCGTGATCGGCGCGTCCGGCTTCGGCTTTTCCGCGGGACCACAGGGTCACATCAAAATTCCGCAGCTCGGCCGGGTGATCCTGCAAGACCGGGTTGAAATTGGCGCCAATTCTACCGTCGACCGTGCAGCCCTGGGCGATACCGTCATTGGCGAGGGGACCAAAATTGATAATCTCGTCCAGATCGGTCACAACACCCGCATCGGACGTCATTGCGTGATCGCGGGTCAAGTCGGCATATCGGGAAGTGTCACACTTGGCGATTTCGTCGCACTGGGAGGCATGGCCGGAATTGCCGATCACGTAACGATCGGTGATCGCGCGCGCCTGGCGGGTCTGACCGGAGTTGCACATGATCTGGAAGGGGGGCGCGACTATGGCGGTATTCCGGCGCGCCCGATCCGGGAATGGCATCGGCAAATGGCATATCTTTCGCGAGTCGCGCGAGGCGATATAAAGCGCCGATGATGGAAGCTGCGGCCCAACCTGTCCTTGATATGGAACAGATCAAGCGGCTGCTGCCGCACCGCGCGCCGTTTCTGTTTGTTGAACGCATATCCGATATTGTCCCCGGCCAATCGGCCACCGGCTGGAAATCCGTCAGTTTCAATGAACCGCATTTCCTCGGGCATTTTCCCGAGTATGCCGTGATGCCCGGTGTGTTGATCATTGAATCCATGGCGCAGACGGCCGGCGCTTTTGTGGTGCATATGCTGGGGCTGCAGGATCAGAAGCGGATAGTTTACTTCATGACCATTGATAAAGCGCGCTTTCGCCGCCCGGTGCATCCCGGAGACGTGTTGCGCATGCCGGTCAAAGTCATGCGCCACCGCGGGACAGTCTGGCGCTTCGAGGGAAAAGCCTATGTCAATGATGAGCTTTGCGCCGAAGCCGAGTACAGCGCCATGATTGCCGATCAGGTCATGAAAGCAGACCCGCACGCTTCGACCGAGGCCTGAGCGCATGGCCAAGGTTCATCCCGCGGCGATTGTCGATGACGGCGCGCAACTGGATTCCGATATCGAAATTGGGGCCTTTTCCATCATCGGCGCCGGCGTTTCACTTGCGCGCGGAGTTCGCATCCACTCCCATGTCGTGGTCTCCGGCTCGACTGAGATCGGCGAAGGAACCGTCATTTATCCGCACGCGGTCATCGGTGGCGGCCCACAATTTCGCGGTGATCCAGGAACCAGCGCCCGGATCGTAATTGGGGCCGGGAATGTCATTCGCGAGCATGTCACGATCAACGGTGGATCGATCAAGGGCGGCGGCCTGACGCGAGTCGGCGATCGCGGTTATTTCATGGCTTATAGCCACATCGGACATGACTGCCATGTTGGCGATGGTGTCACATTCGCCAACGGAGTGGAGGTGGGTGGGCATGTCATGATTGAGGACGGAGTGAATATCGGAGGGCTGGCAGCGGTCCATCAATATTCCCATATCGGCCGCAATGCGTTCATCGGCGGCGTCACAGGCGTGACGAGCGATGTCATCCCATATGGCATGGTTTGGGGCGACCGCGGGCGGCTGCAAGGATTGAACCTTGTAGGATTGAAGCGAAGAGGCGTCCCGCGCGACCGGATTCACGCCTTGCGCGCGGCGTTCCGTTCGATTTTTTCCGGCGAAGGCTCGTTTGCCGAACGGGTGGCGCGAACTACGGAACGCTGGCCCGACATTCCCGAAATTCTCGAGATCACCCGTTTCATCCAGTCGAAACGCAAGCGTCCCCTTTGCATGCCGGCGCACGAACGCGGCGATCCTGAAATTGTCGTCAATTGAGATGGTGCCGGCTGATCCTTTGGGCATTATCGCCGGCGCAGGTGAGCTTCCCCTCGCCATTGCGCGAACTCTGCATGAAGATGGCAGGCCGGTATTTGTGCTCGCGCTGGATGGCATAGCCGACGCCCCGGGGCTGAACGAATTTCCCCATGCCTGGGCATCCCTGGGCGATGTGGGAACCGTGGTCCGGCTTCTCAAAGAGGCGGGATGTTCAGAGGTCACACTCGCCGGACGAGTCGCGCGGCCGGACTTTTCAAAACTCAAACTGGATGGTTTGGGTGCGCAATATATCGCCCGGATCCTGGCCGCCGCTTTCAAGGGCGATGACGCGCTGCTCCGGGCGGTGGTTTCGATGTTCGAAAAGCAGGGCTTTCGTGTCACGGGAACGAGCGATCTCACACGTGCACTGCTGGCGCCGGCCGGCGTGCTCGGCCTGCTTAAACCGCAATCCGAAGCGCTGACAGACATCCGGCACGGTTTCAAAGTGGTGCGCGCGCTGGGCGCACTCGATGTCGGTCAGGCTGCTGTGGTTGCCGGCGGATTGGTACTGGCAGTCGAGGCCGCCGAGGGCACCGACGCGATGTTGAAGAGGGTTGCCGGATTGCCCGCCACACTGCGCGGAAGCATCACGGCGCGTCGCGGGGTTCTCGTCAAAGCGATGAAGCCGCATCAGGAACGGCGGGTCGACCTGCCGGTGATCGGTGCACGGACGATAGAGCTTGCCTCCGCCGCTGGACTCGCCGGCGTTGCGTTCCAGCCCGAAGCGGTGCTGATCCTGAATCGGCCACGCATCGTCGAACTCGCCAATAATGCGGGCTTATTTGTCTTTGGAATATCCGGGCCGGACGCGGCAGGTGGATAAGCAACGCAATGTAACTGTTATGCTGGTCGCCGGCGAGCCCTCCGGTGACCAGCTCGGTGCCCAGCTTATGGCGGCACTCAAAAGTCTGGATAAAGACGTCACCATCGTCGGCGCCGGTGGGCCGGCAATGATCGCACAGGGTTTGGAGCCCCTGTTCACGATTGACACCACTTCGGTGATGGGTTTGCGCGAAGTTGTGCCGCGCGTTCCGGGAATTCTTCGCCGCGTCCGCGAAGCGAGTGATTTCGCCCTGAAGTCACGCCCGGATACTTTGGTAATCATCGACAGTCCGGACTTCACGCACAGAATTGCGCAACGCCTGAAGCGCTTTGACCGGTCAATCCCGGTCATCAATTATGCTCCACCGCAAGTGTGGGCATCGCGATCATATCGCGCAAAAAGGATGGCGCGGTATATCGATGCCGTAATCAATTTCTTTCCTTTCGAAAGCGAATTCTTCCGGCGCTACGGAATCCCGGCTTATTGCGCGGGATACCCGGTCGTGGAACGGGCCAATCGCATCCGCGGCGGCGCAGCGTTCAGGAACTCCCATGGCATCGCGGCCGGCGTGCCGGTTTTGGCTGTGCTGCCGGGCAGCCGCAGAAACGAAATCCGTTTTATTCTGCCTGTCTTCCGGCGCGCCGTGGAGATTTTGGCGCGTGAAATTCCCGGATTGGTTTCGGTCATTCCAACCGTCGGGCACGTCGCCGGACTCGTCAGATCGGTTGCCGCGGACTGGCCTACGCCGGTGCGAGTCATTGAAGACGATGATGAGAGATTTGCCGCGCTGGATGCCGCCGACGCCGGTCTCGCGGCTTCCGGGACGGTCACCACCGAACTGGCGCTGGCGCGCAAACCGATGGTCGTCGGCTACAAACTCGGTTGGCTGACATACCTGCTCGCACGTCCATTCATTCACGTGTCCTCCATTGTTCTGATCAATCTGGTCCTCGAACGTCAGGCAGTTCCGGAATTCATCCAGAGCGCATGCACGCCCGAGGCACTTGCGCAGGCCGTCAAATCATTGCTGGTCGATCAGCAGGCGCGCGCAAGACAACTGCGCGATCTGGATGAGGCGGTCCGGGCGTTCGGTCTCGGCAGCGAATCACCGAGTGAGCGCGCGGCGCGCGCGGTTTTGGCGATTGCGCGAAAGCAGGGGCCGGAACTGGTCGCCGACTGATTAAGTCGCGAGCAGCGTGTCGCGCGCCTCATTGATTTTGGCGGCGAGATAATCCGAACCACCTTTGTCCGGATGGTTTTGCAGCATCAGCCGCCGATGTGCCGCGCGGATTTCGTCATCTTTGGCGCCCTCTTGCAAGCCAAGGATCTTGAGCGCTTCATCACGGGACATCGGGCCGTGTGTGCGGTAATCGGATTTGTGCTGATGCGCATCGTTGCGCCAGTCGGGACCAATCGCCCGGTCGAGCCAGGCTTCCAGCAGCCGCCCGGATTCCGGGTCATCGGCGCTGGCTTCGAAATACAGGCTGACCAACTCTTCGCGGCTTAACTGATCAAGGGATTTGCCCGCATCCGCGCCCTTAAGCACGGTTCCGTTCATTTCGCCGGTATCATGGTTCAGTTCCATCTCGACCCAAACCGCGCGAACCGCACTGGTCCCGCCGGATCGCGATTGCCGCCGCGATGATCCGCGCGAGTAATGCGGCCAACCGTGCGGCCAGACGTGACCACCGGTTGCCAGTCCCCAGGCCATGCTGCCGAGAAAAAGCGCCGGGCCCATGCGGCCGGTGAACGCGAGAAGTATGGTGAAGGCGCCAAGCCCGGCCGCGCCGGAATAGCGCAAAATCCGGATCAGCAGTTTTGCATCGGCATAAGCGAGGCCGCGCAGGATCAGCAGGATCACGCCCAGTGCGGCCACGCCGAGGAGGATCGGTCCCAACTATTTATCTCCGATCTGGCGCGAAAGCCGCAGCACCTCACCGCCAACCTTGGCGCCGTACTGCTTCAGCGCCAATCCGCCGCCTGTTGCGTAAACCGCCGCCGCGGTCAGAAGCTCGCGAAGTTGGCGCGCGGCACCACCATCGAACCGGGCGTAAACGCCGTTGGTCAGCCGGGCGATTTGCTGGAACGTGTTTGCGGCGGCGGGATCAAGGCCTTCGTGGAACATGAAGGCGCGAATGCCGAGCAGCGCCAATTTGGCCGCTTCATTGGTGGCAACGTCAGGACTCTCTTCAAAGCAATCGCCGATGTAAACCAGCGTGCTGATTTTCGCGCGCCGCGCTTCGTCATTCGCGTGGCTGAGCACGCGGCACAGTTGGGTTCCACCGCTCAGGCATGTGACTTCCTGCATGCGCCTGCCGAGAACCGACGGAGAAGTCGTCCATTCGCTCGCGCGAAACTCCCCGAAGCCGCGGAAATAGACGAGTTGCACGCCCAGGCCGCCGATTCCTTCGGCGACGGAGAACATATCGGTTTGGATATTGGCGGCGCGATCCCAAGTCGCCTGACGGCTCATTGTCGCGTCAATCGCGAAGATCAGCCGGCCCTTGACCTGACGCAGTGCAGGGACGCGCGCAGCTTTGGACAGAAACGCGTCCACCTCGCGCGAGGAGGAACGTCCGGCTGGCAAATTGACTTTGGCCATCGCGATCTCCAGCGCCAATTTTACCCGCGGGCGGGGCGTTGCGCATCAGGAATGCTTCACATTCATGTAATGTGAGCGCGCGGTGGCGAATTTCAATATTGCGCCAATTGCACGCGCATCGTGCCAAAGCGGACCGGACATTGACTGCCAGATTATTGCCTCGTTGCGGTGAATGGGAACGTGCGTCCGTTCAATTCCACGAATCCGGTGATCGTATTGTCCGCCGACAATGTGCCTGAGAAGTTCCACAACGCGGCGTTCCCGTTGGCGTTGGCGATCCGTTTCCACTGAAAGCGAATCGCCTGGCTGGCGACGGTGCCGGTCAATTCGCCCCTGGCCTGTGGGCCGGTGCATAATCCGGTCAGTTCGCCGCCGTTTTGCACAATCTCGCAGACAGGTCGAACCGGTTGCGATTGGATATTCCACGATCCGGAAATCTGCAGCGCTGGTGCGGCAGGGGCGGAGACAGAAGCGTTCTCAACGCCCGCAGGAGCACCCGCGGTGATGTAAACCTTCCGCTCCTCATACGCGACGTACATATGAAGCTTGCTCAATACGGACATGCCAACGATGAGATCGGGAAGCCCCCGATTCGCCGGCTGTATCAGGCTCCCGGTGGGCCTTTGATCACCGAAAGCGTTGGATTGCTTGTCGGGAATCAGGTCAATGACAGGATTAGTGACCGTGACGCCCTCGAACGACATGGTGGCGAAGCGTTTCTGGTATGTTTTTGCGGAAGCATCACCTCCAAGCTGCCCCAGTGGCTTTACGTCCGGCGCGTTCAGATCAACTCCAAACCGGTCTTGAGCGACGCGCAGGCTGAGCACGTTGTTTGTTGAACCCGTGTCGATGATCGCATCAACCCGTTTCCCATCCAGAGTCACGGGAATCGTGAGGCGATCCGTCTGTAAGGTGTAGCGCTGTGACGAGAAAGCGGGCGCTGTGCGAGCTCCGGCATTGCGCATCGGCACCACCGCTACAGCGTCTGCTTGCCAATAGACCACTTTTCCTTCGCAGTGTTTGGGAGAGAAGAAGGAGAGCTTATGGCCAGCAAAATCGAGGTCGATATCGACACCGGGGGAGGGGGCCAGGAGTCCGATAACGCCACCGGCACCGCCCAGTACGTTGCCGGGAAAGACCATGTATTGAGCCCGTTTTTCTTCAGCGGTTCCGATTGTAATCGAGGGGATGACGGCCATGCGGTCAGAAACTTTGCCTGCCACATTTGCGATCCGAACGTTGGACCGAAAGGTTGGAATATGCAATTCCGTCGCGGCCGCCTCAGAGAGGCTGCTCAGCTGCCCGCCTGTATCGAAGAGCATCAGGCGCTCTGCATCGCCGATTTTGACCGGAACGAGCATATAACCGCCGGGACCAGTGGTCGTGTCGACGGAGGTGATGCGTGTCAGAGGAGGGCAGTCATCAGCCGCTTGCGCAATTGCTGGAATGCACCCGCCACTGAGTGCCGTTAGACACAGCAGAGAGTTTACAATACGCATCATTCGCCCCGGCTCGAATTCCGCAGGCGTGGAACTTACCTTCAACGGCAGAGTTGTTCAAACTGAACGGTACGACGGCTGTCGCGCGGTCAATATTGATAAGTCAGTTTACCGCCAATTGCTTACGCAGAAATGCAATGGTCTTGGTCAATGCATCCTGGGCGCTCTTTTTGGAGAAATCCGCCCCAAATCCATGCATTTCACCGGGATAGATCACCAGATCAACCGGCGCCCCCAGTTTCTTCGCGAGCGTTGCCAATTGCTTTCCGTTCTCGACCGGAATGATCTGATCAGCATCGCCGTGCAGAATCAGAAGCGGCGGGAATCGCTTCGCCGGAGTGGCAAGCGGCCACGGTTCTGTGCCGTAATAAATCACGGCGGCAGTGATCTTTGGATCGAGTGTCGACGCGCCGGTTGCCAGAATGCCGCCGTTTGAAAATCCGATCAGACCGGCTTTGCCATTCGAGTCTTTCTGCTTTTCGAGATATTCGGCCAGTTCGCCGACCATCTTCGCCCAGGCAGGATAGCGCTGCTCGAAAACGTCGATGCCGTTCGACATGTATTTCTCGTCCATGTCGCTGTAGTAGTACACGAGATAGGCATCGATGCCCTGATTGGCGAGCGTCGAAGCGTAGTGATTATAATCCGCAATCCGGCGGCCAAACCCTCCGGCGCCGTGAAGCAAGAGAACAGAAGGCCGCGGGTTACTGCCAGGCGCCTTGAATTGGACAACACTCACCTGCCGTTCGTTCGAGGGCAAAGTCATCTTTTTGCCTTCGATGTCCGCGGCGAATGCAGCTCCGGCGGAGAAGCACAGGATGATTCCAATGGCCACCGCGCGTTGCACGGACTGCAGCATGGCTCAATCTCCCTTCAGGTTCTTTTCCAGGAAGGAAACGGTTCTTGCAAATGCATCATCGGCTGCCGGCGTGCCAAGATTCTGGCCGAAGCCGTGATTGATGCCGGGATAAGAGTGGAATTCCACCGGACCGCCGAGCGCCTTTGCCGTGTCG
>JAGWSK010000304.1 GCA_028869355.1 Alphaproteobacteria bacterium
GACCGGCGGCGCCAGAAGCAACAGGACTACAATCTCTCCCATGGCATCACGCCGGCGAGCGTGAAGAAGAATATCTCGGACATCCTGGCCTCGGCCTATGAACGCGATCACGTGCTGGTGGACTCGGGACTGGCCGAAGATCCGGTGCCGATCGGACGCAATCTCAGGACGCACCTGGCCGACCTCGAAAAGCGCATGCGCAGCGCGGCAGGCAATCTCGAATTCGAGGAGGCGGCGCGTCTGCGCGACGAAATCAAGCGGCTGCAGGCGACCGAGCTCGCGATTGCCGATGATCCGTTCGCGCGGCAATCGGCGGTTGAGGAATCGGTGGAGACATTCCGCGGCGCCGATGGCGGCGAGGCGCCCCGGTCCCGCCGTGGGTTACCCGGCACACGTGCGGCAAAATCGAAGAGCAAATCCGCGCGCGCACCGCGACGCTTCCGCTGACAGGCGCGACTCGTTACACTCCCGGCAAATTCGGGAGGTCACCATGAAATCCAGCCACAGCTTCGCTCTGCTTTTCGCCGGTTCGCTGGCGCTTGCCGCGGTCGCGATCGGCTATCCCGCGCTCGGCGCCGCGACCGCACCGGCGACGCCTGCCGGAGGTGGACTGACGATTCTCGAATTCAAACCGGCGATGGATGATCTGATGACCATGCTGATTCAGCCGCGCCACATGAAGCTGTATTACGCCGGGCAACAGAAGAACTGGACTCTGGCGGCATTCGAATTGAACGAGATGGGCGCCGCATTGCGCCGCATTGGTCAGACGATTCCGAAGTACCGCAACATCAGCGTCGATGCCACGGTCACATCCATTTTCACGCCGAAGATTCAGGCGATGAATGCCGCGATCACAGCGAAAAACCCGCAGCAATTTACCTCCGCCTACGCCGACCTGACGGAGGGCTGCAACACCTGTCATGAGGGGCTCGAACACCCCTTCCTGGTGGTCAAGGTGCCGGACGGACAGAACTTCCCGGATCAGGATTTCCGCCCCGTCGCCGCTAAGTAAAAACCGCGTTGTGATGGCAAGCTGGCTAGAGCCACCTTGCCATCTGGCCCAGCCGGCGCTACCTCTTGGTGAGACTCGCTCCAGGAGGCCGCAAATATGGCAGAGCCACAGCTTTCGGTTCGCAGCGCGAAAGCGCGCGATTTGGCGCGGCGTTTGGCTCGCCGTGAACATCGATCGATTTCCGATATCGTGGAGCGCGCACTTGAAGCCTACGAAATCCGCGAAGCCGGGCGCGAACCGGCATCGG
This sequence comes from Alphaproteobacteria bacterium, assembly GCA_028869355.1. Taxonomy (GTDB): domain Bacteria; phylum Pseudomonadota; class Alphaproteobacteria; order Micropepsales; family Micropepsaceae; genus CAIYRG01. Next base: position 1,263 of record JAGWSK010000304.1, read on the forward strand.
ACTTCTATGCCAGGCTGACCAAAGAATGCGGCACTGATCTCGATCTGGAAGCCATCATCCGCGAGAACCGCAAAACCAATTCGGGACCGGAGCTCTGATCTTTCTCGACACGAATGTCATTTCGGAAACCCTGCGAAAATCGCCTGAACCTGCGGTTATGGCATGGCTTTCGCGATTTGACGTGGAATTGGCGCTGCCGACTGTGACGATTGCCGAAATCGCCTTCGGCATAGAGAAGATTCGTCCGGATCAAAGAACAGCGCGGTTGGACCAAGGCCTTCTCTATTGGCGCCAGCGTTGCGCCGATCGGATTTTCGGTTTTACCGAAATGGCCGCATTGGCGTACGGCGAAATCATGGGCGAAGCACTGCGGAGCGGGCAACCAATTACCGCACCCGACGGCATGATCGCAGCTATTGTTCGTGTTAATCGCGGCCGGCTGGCCACTCGAAACGTAGCAGATTTCGGGACGACGGGCCTGGAACTTGTCTGTCCCTGGGATTTTTGAATTGCTTATTCCGGCATCGCATCGTGGCGCGGCAAGTCTGAGCTGTCCGTGAACCACTCAGCGCGCGAGCCCCAATAGATCGCTCGCTGCGGCCTCATTCCCGGATCGTCATCGAGCGAGCCGGCGGGGATCACGATGCCGGCTCCATCGCGGGTAAGATGGGGAACTTTCGAGCCGCAATGGCTGCAGAACTGCAGCCCGAAGCGCTTGGCTTCCGGCACGTCATAGCGCTTTACCGCCGATTCGCCCTGAATCCAGCGGAAATGCTCCGGTTTGGCGAAACCATTGGCGGCGTGCGCGGAACCCGTGGCTTTGCGGCAGCGCGAACAATGGCAATAGACGAAACGGACAAACGGAACCTCAACTTCATATTGGACCGTCTTGCACAGGCAGCTTCCATGCACCTTCATTTGTCTCGTCTCCCGATGAGCTACGGGATTACTATCATTGACTTGACGAGCACCGGGAACTAAATCGGCGGCATCCGGAAAGGCTGGAAACCCTTCCGGCGCCGCGTGTGCGGCGTCGCCTCCAGGCAGCGCAGGTGCGCCCCCTGGAGCGATATGCGTTTGGCGTTTGGAGTGAAGCATGTTTGGTACCCTGCAGGATCGCCTGAATTCGGTATTCGACCAGTTGCGCGGACGCGGTGCGCTGTCCGAGGGCGATGTCGATACCGCGTTGACCGAAATCCGCAACATCCTGATCGACGCCGACGTTGCGCTGCCGGTGGTGAAGACCTTCGTCGCCAAAGTCCGCGAGCGCGCGATTGGCGAAGCGGTGATCCGCTCGGTGACGCCCGGTCAGCAGGTGGTCAAGATCGTCTACGACACGCTGGTCGAGACGCTGGGCACGGATTCGCAGGGGCTCGCTTTGGGCAGTCCGCCCGCGCCGATCCTGATGGTCGGACTGCAGGGCTCCGGCAAAACGACGACGTCGGCCAAACTCGCGAGTCTGCTGCAGACACGTGACAAGAAACGCGTGCTGATGGCCTCGCTCGACGTCAACCGGCCGGCCGCGATGGAGCAGCTTAAAGTGCTGGGCGAGCAGACCAAGACTCCGACGCTGCCGATCGTTGCCGGGCAACGTCCAACCGACATCGCCAAACGCGCGATCGCTGCCGCGCGCGTCGGCGGCTATGACGTCGTGATCCTCGACACCGCCGGACGTCAGCACATTGACGAAGCGCTGATGGCCGAAGTGGCCGAAGTGAAGAAACTCACCCAGCCGCACGAAACATTGCTGGTCGCGGACAGCCTGACCGGCCAGGACGCGGTGAACATCGCCAAGACCTTCAACGAGCGGGTGCAGATTTCCGGCATCATCCTGACGCGTGCGGACGGCGACCAGCGCGGCGGTGCGGCTCTGTCGA
>JAGWSK010000305.1 GCA_028869355.1 Alphaproteobacteria bacterium
ATTGAGACGCCTGATATTGCGTGCCGCCGCCATCCGTGGGCTGACCAAAATGCAGCAGCGTCGTCGCGCCGTCGAAACCGCGCTTCAGCACGATATTGATCACGCCGGCGATGGCGTCCGATCCGTAGGTCGCCGATGCGCCGTCTGCCAGAATGTCGACGCGGTCAAGCGCGAGCTGCGGAATGATCGACGGGTCGATCGCGCAGAGGCCGTCGGCCTGTGGCGGGAAGCGGACGCCATCGATCATCAGCAATGAGCGCGGACCGGTCTGGTCGAGACCGCGGATATTGACGCGGGTTTCGCGTTCCTGGTGACCGCCCGAGTTGACCGCCGACGGTCCCGGCGCAACGTTTGCTTCCGGTACCGTGCGGAAGAGGTCAGCGATGTTGGTCTGGCCTGACTCGGTAAAGTCCTGCACACCGAGATTGGTCACCGGCACGCCAACGGCCGCAGTGCCATGAATCAACGATCCGGTGACGAGCACCTGTTCCGGCACTGTTTCGGGCGCCGCCTGCGCCACTGCCGCCGGTGCAGCATTCTGCGCCACCTGTAGCTGGGCAAACTGCTGCGGCGTCACCTGAAGCGTCTGCGCCCGAGAAGCCTCCTGGGCATGTGCGGTCAGGGCATTGGTCAAAGTCAGCAGGGAAGCCGATCCCATCAGGATCGCAAATCGGGACGTCACTGGATGCATACAATTCCCCCTTGTGCCGGAAATGCCGGCACTCTGTGTGGTCTCAATGATTGATGATCCCGCCCTGCATCCCTCAGTGGATGCGCGCGAAGGCCGGACTCCTCAGGAAGTCGGTGTTCGAGTCGGCCGCCCCCGCAACTTCCCCGCTGTTCCGGTGCACCGCTGTATCCCAGGCTGCCGGACGGTATCATCCCATCTGCATACTGAGCAGTGTCACAACAACTTTGCAATGCTGGTTGTTGGCCGCAGGCGCGACGTATTGTCCGCAGGTTTACGATAATTATGACGCATGCAATAACTGACACATAAGGCGACAGTGCATTAAACTAAATTAAGCAACTGCTCACAGAGTTTTCAGGTTACAGAATCTGCATTGAGTTGAGGTTGTAAGCGCAAACGAGCTCAATTGCGCCGTTCGTCGGAGTTAGCGAAGTTCCGTTACAACAATTCCAGCGTGTTCTTTTCAGGACATCCAACTTCTGGTCGCATGCCCAAAAGAAAACGGCCGCTTATCAGGCGGCCGTTTCAACTTCAGGACGCAAACAGTTCTACGGTGTACGCGACGACATGTATGCCGCAAGCGCGATCATGTCGTCCTGCGTCAGGTTTTTTACAACCGGCTCCATCAACGCGACCGCATTACCCTTCCGCGTGCCATGCTGGATGTCATAAAGCTGCCGGAAGATGTAGATCGCCGAACGGCCGGCGAGTCCGGGAACATTGCCGATGCCCTTCAGATCCGCGCCATGACAGATGGTGCACTGGATGGTCTTGCCATTGCCGCCGGTCGCGACCAGTTGCTCGCCGGCCCTGATGCTTCCGGACGGAACATAAGCAATGAATCCCGTGTGCGGATCGCGGAGCTTTGCGCCTTCTTCTTCCTGCGGGACTTCAATAATGCGGTGACCGATCGGTTCCTTCGCATTGCCCTCGGCGACAAAACGCATATTGCCTTCGCCGACAAAAGATTTGGGAACCATGTCCGTCTCGACGACTCTGGTCCAAACGGCAGGCGCCATACTGGAAAAATATTGTGCCGCTTCCCGGACCTCATCATCGGTCAGGTTCTTCGCGAAATCGATCATGTTGGACGAGCGGCGGGCGACCGAGCTCTTGCGCATTCCGCTGCGGAATTGATCGAGCTGCTCGACAATATAATCGGCAGGCAAATGCGCCAGATTGCCCGACTCAGGATGGCCGCGGCCGGTCGCCAGGTGACATTGATCGCAGGCATGCACCGCCGGAGCCTTGCCATGCGCCACCAATTGCGGCATCGGCGCATGCTCGTTCGGGAACCAGTCGGGCGGACCAAATGAGTCATCCACGTCCTTCTGCGTGAACGCCAGCGTGCTTCCTTTGACATGCTTCGCCTGGCCGTTATCGGGTGGTGCCTTGTAGTCGGGCGGAGCCACCGGATAGGCCCAATCCGGCGGCGCATCCGCGGCCATTCCCACGACCGGCAGCAGCGCCAAAAGCGACGCACAAATCCACAGTTTCATGTCACTCCTCCAAAAAGCGTCTTCGCCGAAGCATGTCCCCGGCTTGAACCGGGATGGCTATCGGCTCCGCCTTCGTCAAGACTTCGGCGGACGAAGTGTCCCACTGCTCGCCCGCCGAAGCTTTCAGCGTAGGCGGGTCAGCGTAGAAAATCGGTCAACTAAAAAAAAGGGCAGTTTTGCGAAATCGCAAAACCGCCCCGGCGCGGCCGAATCCAGGGCCGCCCATATCAACCGTCATTAAGGCGCGACCACCAGAACGTCGTAAGTGGATTCCAACGCCTGCGGACGCCCACCTGCAGTAGCCGGCGCGCCGAACTTGGCCGCCATCATGTAGATCTTGCCGGTGGCGGGATCGATTGTCCCGGTCCGCGTGCCAAGCTGCGTCTGCAGATGCTGAACCACAACCGGCTTGGCAGGATTCGCAAGTGAGATGACTTCGAGGACGCCCGGCGTGCGGCAGGGAATAAATGCCAGTTTTCTCTGGGCGTCGAAAATCACTGCGTCCGGCTGGTTCGCAATCTTCAGCGACGCGACTTCGGCGCCGGTGTCGGCCTTAAGGATTTTCGCCGTGCCGTCGCAGGACGAAATCAGATAGTTGTCGGCAGCATCGTAAGCCTGGCCTGTGGGTCCGTCACAATCCTTCAGCGTATACCGGGTCAGGACCTTTTTCGTCTTGGTGTCGATGACGCCGATCTGGTTCTTGTCTTCAATATTGACGAAGACCTTGCCCTTGCCGTCCGCGACCGGAAATTCCAGATCGCCGCCGATTGGGATCGTTCCCACGACCTTCCTGGCAATGGGATCGATAACCGTGGAATCGCCG
>JAGWSK010000306.1 GCA_028869355.1 Alphaproteobacteria bacterium
AGCATCGCGAAACCGGCGCACGCGATCAGGCCGATGAGGCCGACCAGTGTCCAGTCGATGCGCGAAATCTTGTGGTGCAACGGCACCTGGCGCGCCCAGTCGCCATAGGAAAAATCGCTCATAGGGCCGCTGCCTGCAACGGATAGGCGGTCGGCCGGCCGAGCACGTCACGGGTTTGCGCCAGCGTGAGCACGTCGCGCGCGAGCTGCACCTGCGGATGCGAATTCAACCCACCATGTTCGATCACCACCGCGATGGCGTAACGCGGCTTGTCCACCGGCGCGAATCCGATAAATATCCCGTGGTCACGCAAATTCCACGGCAGGCTCTCATTGCTGCGCACGCCGTGTTCGCGCTCTTCATTGCTGATCACGCGCACCTGAGCGGTGCCGGTCTTGCCGGCCATGGCGATCATGGGATCGATGATCCGCCAGGGATAGGCGGTGCCGCCGGGCTCATTGGTGACAGCCGACATGGCGCCGCGAACCACATTCAGCGCATCGGGTGAGAAGCCAATCGGTTCGACAGCCGGACGCGGCAATGGCTGGGCGCCGAGCGAGTGAACCACGCGCGGCACCACCTGCATGCCGCTGGCAATGCGCGCCGCAAGCACGCAAAGCTGCAACGGAGTGGCCAGGATGTAGCCCTGGCCGATGCCTGCAACCACGGTCTCGCCGAGCTGCCAGGGCTCGTGAAAGGTCGCCTGCTTCCAGAAGCGGTCGGGAATAAAGCCGTTGCGTTCACCGGGAATTTCGATGCCGGTGGGTTGCCCAAGGCCGAGGCGCTTCGCGCCCGCCGCCAATCCGTCGATGCCGAGCTTCAGCGCCGCCTGGTAAAAATAACAGTCGCAGGAATTCTTGATGCCGCCCCGAAGATCCAGCCAGCCGTGGCCCTGCTTTCTCCAGCAATGGAAGTCGTGCGCGCCAAGCGTGAATTTGCCGGCGCAATGGAAGATGGTGTCGGGACCGACCGCGCCGGCATCCAATGCGGCGAGCGCCGTGACCGTCTTGAAGGTCGAACCGGGCGGATAAATGCCGGCCATCACTTTATTGACCAGCGGCTTGTGGTCGTTTTCGGTCAGAGCGGCCCATTCCGGCGAAGTCAGGCCGCGGTTGAACGCATTGGGATCGAAGCCCGGCGTCGAGACCAGCGCCAACACATCGCCGGTTTGCACATCCATGATCGCAGCCCCGGCGCTGTCGTCCTTGAGCCGCTCAAACATGAAGCTCTGCAGCTCTTTGTCGAGCGTCAGATACACTTCCTCACCCGGAATGCCCGGCGTGCGTTCCAGTTCGCGGATGACCCGGCCATAGGCATTCACCTCCACCCGGCTGGCGCCGGCATGTCCGCGAATGCGCGTGTCGAAGGTCTTCTCGATGCCGCGCTTGCCGATACGGAAACCGGGGACATCGAGCAGCGGATCGGCGCTGGTATCCTTTTCCTTGTCCTCGGGCGACACGAGGGCGACATAGCCGAGGACATGGGAGAATTCTTCCGCATACGGATAGTCACGCATCTCGCCGACTTCGGGCTGGACGCCGCGGAAATACGGCAGGTCAAGATTGAGCCGGGCAAAATCGTCCCACGACAGATTGTCCGAGACGAGCACGGGCACGAACGGCTTATCCGGCCTTTCGTCCTTCAGCAGCCGGGCGCGAACACGGTCATTGACGGGAATGACTTTCGCCAGCGCATCGAGCGTGGCGCTGAGATTACCGGTCTGTTCGGGGATCACCATCACGCGGTAATTGCGGCGGCTGGTGGCCAGCGGCACGCCGAAGCGGTCGAGGATGCGCGAACGCGGCGGCGCGAGCAGGCGGTCGCTGATGCGGTTCTCCTCGGCCTGCGCGAAATATTGGTCGCCGTCGACGACCTGAAGCTGGTAGAGCCGGCCGGCCATCAGGGTAAACACCGCGGTGATGCCGCCCGACAGCATCAGGCTGCGCCGCGTGAAATTCGCGTGCCGCTGTTTCTCCTTGCCGTCGAACGAAGACATATACCCCCCTCGCCTTTCTAACCGGTGCTGTGCAGCAGGCGGGTGATGCTGCGGTCCGCCCAGTGCAGCGGACGGTCGAGCAGGGGATACAACAGGACCGTGAGGATGGTTTCGAGCAGCAGCGGCGGCAACGGCACAAAGCGAAGATAGATCGCCGACGCGAGCAGATATGCGGCGCCGCCGGCCAACAGCATGGCGCCGGTGAAGGCGATCAGGGTGCCGACGCCAGTGAGTTCGATGAACGTCTTACGCTGACGGTCGATGAGAATGTAGGCGGCGAGGAACCCGGTGGCCCAAAGGCCGGGCGGTCCGCCGGATAGCAGATCTTCGGCAAAACCGATGACGAGAACGGCAAATGGTGGCATCAAGCGGGGACGGTTCAGCGCCCAGAAATAGATCGCGGCCAGCGCCAGGGCGGGTGCGGGCAAAAGACCTCCGGTAAAGGAGATCGGCAGATTGGCGATGATCACCAGGAGCAGCGCCACCAGCACAGGCGTCAGGGTGCCGAACAGCTGCACCGGCGAAGTCATATTGACGAACAGCGGAGTGCGCTCCGTCACCGGTCCAGCTCCTCGGGGATGTCGGCCGTATCGGGCGCTCTTGGAGCGACCCGCGGCACCGGAGGTGCGGGCGGTGTTGCGGGCGCGGCCGGTTTTGCGGACGCGGTTTTTTGTCCGGTGGCGGCAGACAGCGGTTCGGCCGCCTGCGGCAAATCCGGAACGCGATAATCGAGAATGTTGACGGCATCGGCATTGGAGGGACTCGCGAATAGCGCCACCCGCGCGCCTTCGCCATTGCCGCTGACCAGCCCCACCGGAACATCCGGAGGCAGCAATCCGCCGTCCCCGGTGGTCAATACGCGATCGCCCGACTGTACGGGGCCGTCCCCGACATCGAGTTCAAGCTGCGGTGACGGCGTATTGTCCCCGATCACGAGGGCCCGCCGGTGCGAAGGCTCGATCACAACCGGCACGCGGCTGTTCAGGTCGGTCAGCAGGATAACCCAGGACGTATTCTCCCCGGTGACATAGATGCGCCCGAGCAATCCGCGCTCATTGACCACGGCCTGCCCCTTCGCAACCTGCTCGGTGCTGCCGGCATTGAGGATCATGGTTTTGACGAATGGACGGCTCGATTCGCCGATGACACGCGCCGTGATGAATGGAGTCTTTTCATCCGGGAGGGCGTTGAGCAACTGCTGATAACTGCGCAGCCGGTCCTCGAGCGATAGCGCGACCTGCTGCCATTTTTGCAGCTCGGCATTTTCGCGCTTGAGTTCCGTGTTCTCGCTATAGACGGTGAACATGCTGCCGACACCCGCGGTCCAGTTCTGGACCGCGGTGAGCGGCGCTTTCAGACCGTTTAAAGCCGGGGCCGTCCAGTCGGACAGCGCGGCGCGGGCATGGTCGAAGATGGCGGCCTGTGTGCGGCCGGCGACGGCGGTGGCCACCGCGATGATGAGGCACAGAATCAGGGGGAGCTGTTTGGTCCCCCGGCCACGCGCCCATTTCCATCCCGATCCCGCCATCGTGCTCCCGATCTCGCAGCGCGGATTTTCAGCGATTATCTACCGTAGTGAAAGTTAATTTTGTGTGGAACTCACAAATGCTTTGTACGGACGATTTGTGACCGGCGCCGGAACCATGTGCACGCCGTCCACGGATTCCCGATGGAACTTGCGGCGGTTCCGGGACGGTGACCCGCATTGGCTGTGCGCGCCCGGTCATCAGAAGGCGGTCGTCAGCATGTGGCGCATATTCTTGGCGTTCTCGAGCGTACGGCCGGTGCCCAGCGCCACACAGGACAGTGCATCGTCGGCGATCGATACCGGCAAATTGGTCTCGTCGCGCAATACCTGATCGAGATTGGCAAGCAACGAACCGCCGCCCGTGAGCACGATTCCCTTGTCCACGATATCGGCGGCGAGTTCCGGCGGAGTGGATTCGAGAGCGACCTTGACCGCCTCGACAATCGCACTGACAGGTTCCGTCAATGCCTCGGAAATTTGACGCTGCGTCACGGTGATTTCCTTGGGCACGCCATTCAGGAGATCGCGGCCCTTGATCTCGATGGTGGTGCCGGCCCCGTCGGCGGGCGGCGCAGCCGAGCCGATTTCTTTCTTGATGCGCTCTGCCGTGGCCTCTCCGATCAAGAGGTTCTGGTGGCGCCGGATATAGGCGATGATGGCCTCATCCATTTTGTCGCCGCCGACGCGCACCGAGCGGGAATAGACGATGCCGCCGAGCGACAGCACGGCGACTTCGGTAGTGCCCCCGCCGATATCGACCACCATCGAACCGGTCGGTTCATTCACCGGCAGGCCGGCGCCGATCGCCGCCGCCATCGGCTCTTCGATCAGGAACACGCGCCGGGCCCCGGCGGACAGCGCCGATTCCTGAATCGCGCGGCGCTCCACCGCGGTCGAACCCGAAGGTACGCAGACGATGATCATCGGACTGGCGAAGCCGCGCCGGTTGTGCACCTTGCGGGTGAAATGTTTGATCATCTCTTCCGCGACTTCGAAGTCCGCGATCACGCCGTCGCGCATCGGGCGAATG
>JAGWSK010000307.1 GCA_028869355.1 Alphaproteobacteria bacterium
CGGCCCATTCGCCTTTGGCATGCCGGTAGGTCACGATCCCGGTCCACGGACGTGTAAACATGACCGGATCTTCGACCGTGACTTCGACCTGGAGTCCCTTCTTCCCGGTGTCCGGATCGATATCGCCGCGTGCGGACGCATTGGTCGGTACGCCAGGCGGGAAATAAGACCTCTCGTGTCGCGTTTCGATTCCGCTCGCGGTGTTTCCGTCGATCAGCCGGTAACGTTCGATCACATGGAGCGACCCGCTGAACGGCGTTCCGTAATTATCCACCATCGAAAGCGGCCCGACTCTTTGGCCGATGGTGTCGATCACCAGCACATCGCCTTCGTAATGGCCGACGGAATCTCCCTGCCATGACGGAATTACATACGCCGGATGCGTCGCCTTCATCCGCACATGGCGAACCAGGTGACCACTCATATAGAGCAACAACACCTCGTCCTTTCGCTGCACAATCTCCATTCCGATTTCGACAGCCAGTATGTAGGGTGTGGGCTCCGGCCGGCATTGGGCATGGGCATTCGGCGCGAGATTGCCGCTCATCGTCATTTCGCCGCGGTGTTTCACGACAGCAGCGGCTTCCGGCTTCAGAATCGGATTCATGTAGTCGCCAACCCAGCGGTAGTCGTCCATGGTGCCCGCAGGCGTGTGCGCCATATTGACAATCGGACCGGGACCCGATGCGGGTTGCTCGAAATGGAGCCAGCGCCCCCAGATCCCGGAAAAATCCGGTGGGTTCGCAGATTGTGCCGCCGCGGCCACGGGCAGCGCGCCGAGAATCGCCGCCACCCACGCAATCCTCAGGAATCGATCAGTCGACGGAAGATTAAAATCCATCGGACCTCCGCCAAACCAGCCGGACCTGCCAGCATGCCGCGGGCAGACGCATGGTGCAATGGCAACGAAGCGTTACGCGATGTCGAGTTGGTGCCGCTCAATCAGCTCGCGATGCGTCAGCCCGGCATGCAGCATCAGCATTATCAGGCGGGCATCCAGCCCGTAGCCGCTCTCGATTGCCGCATTCAGCCGCTCCTCGACGGCTTGAATGCGGTTGCGATCGTGCTTTTCGGCGTAGGCTTGTGGACCCAGCACGCAATAGCCCAACAGATCGGCGGCGCCGGCCAATGCGGCCGAGTCGGGCCGTGCGCCGCCATTGGCCTCCTTCAACTGCTTCAGCGTGGTGATCTTCACCGCATCGGGTATGGTGCGTGGATGAACGCCGGCCGCACGAAGTGCGTGATCAAGATTCTGCAACTCCTGTGAGCGGCCGAAAATTCCGAACATCCGGGTTTACCCAAAAATTCTGACAGCACTCGATGATGAGCTGCCGCCCGTGATCAGCGGCTGGGCGCAGGCCAGGGATTGGAAAAGCGCCGCTGCGATCTTGCCCGTGCTTTCGCGGCTTCCGTCGCACGGTCGCGAGGTTGAGCGTCTGACTTCAGCGAGACAAGCAGCCCGTGTGCCACCTTTGCGACGTCATCGACCGCCTGGTGGAATGCTGCCTCGTTCGCCTTTGACGGGGTGTTGAACCCGCTCAATTTGCGCACGAATTGCAACGCCGATGCCCGTATTTCCTCCTCCGTCGCGGGGGGATCAAAGTTGAAGAGCGTCCGGATGTTTCTGCACATTGAAATCTTTTCCGCATAAGCCTGGGACTGACGCCACCCTTGCTACGAGATTGTTGACGCTGGCAATAATATAAGGGCGCGTGTGTTTCCGCTCTTTACGGCGCACCACACGCTCAAGTCCTCGCCAGCTCGCGCCAATGGCGCGCGCTCGCGACCTGTCCGAAGCGCGCTACCTTACTGAAACGAGATCATATCCGTGCGGCTGAGTGTGACGGATCCCGCCTTCAAGGGCTGGTTCCTCAGATTGGCGGATCCGCTGTTCAACACATTATAGAAACCGATCGTCTGCTCGTAATCACTGGTCGCCGCCGTGGTGTCGGTGGGGATGACCACGGTGTAACCATGCGCCATGGCGCCAACCGATGTATAGGTGATTGAGCCACTGATCTTCCAGCCGACCATAATGATGGTCTTGATGCCTTTCGCCTTCATCTCCTTGTCGAGATCGGTCCCGTAAAACCGGTCCTGCGCCGTGTTGGTGACCCTGATGTCGCCCGCCTTTGGCGCGATCTCCGGCAACCACATGGTCTGGTTCTGCGCGCGCGTGCCATATGCCACCGTCACACCGGCCTGGCGCGCCTTCGCCAGGAACGGAGTCACGGCCGGCAGCATCCCGTTCTTGCATTTCGGCTGGTTGTTGCAGATGTCCTGGACGTAATCGAGGACCATGACGGCGGTGGTCTTCGGATCCAGCGATACGCGGGCCGGATCGGGCTGCGCCGGCATTTGCAGCGTGATCATCTTGCCGGCCGGCGCATCACGCGCCTCCGTCGCCCCGCACAACCCGAGCACCACACCGCTCGTCAGGAGAACAGTGTGAAACAGTTTCATGTTGACATCTCCCTTCCTCGTTATACCGCTCCGTTCAGGTCCTGCCCGACAACCGGCAGCGAGCGCAGGCGCCTTCCCGTGGCGGCGAAGATCGCATTGGTCACCGCGGGCTGAATGACGGTCGCGCCGGGCTCGCCGACGCCGCCCCAGCGTTTGCCGGGTGTCGGCGAAATATACACTTCCGTCTTCGGCGCATCCTTGAAGCGCACGACCGGGTAAGTATCGAAATTGCCCTGCTCGACGCGGCCATCCTTGATCGTGATTTCGCCGAACAAAGCCGCCGACAGACCGTAGATCATGCCGCCTTCGAGTTGCGTCTCGACGCCACGCGGGTTGACCACAGTGCCGCAGTCGCAGGCGATAACCACGCGATCGGCTTTCACCTGACCGTTTTTCACCGCGACCTCGACGATCATGCCGACGATCGAGTCATAGGCTTCGGTGATCGCGATGCCGCGTCCACGCCCGGCCGGCATCGGCGTACCCCAGTCGCCTTTCTCGACCAGCACATCGAGCACCTGCTGAAAGTCCGGACGGTGTGCCAGCAGTTCGCGGCGAAGCTGCACCGGATCCTTGCCGGCTGCATGCGCCATTTCGTCGATGAAGCTTTCCATGAAGAATGCATTCTGCGAGTGCCCCGGCGCGCGCCACGGGCCAAGCGGCACATGCGTGTTCTTCAGGATCGAGATTATGCGGTAGTTCGGCAGTTGATAGGCCGTGTTGATCAGGCCCTGCAGCGTCTGCGGATCAATGCCGTCCTTCACGCCGGCGGGATTGGCGGCGCCGGCGGAATTGCGCATTTCGAGCGCTGTCGCCGTTCCATCCACGGCGAAACCCGCCTTGAAACGGATCGCCGCCTGCGTGCGGTAGCGGCCTTGGCGAAGTTCCTCTTCGCGCGTCCAGACCAGTTTCACCGGCTTGCCGACGGCTTTGGAAATCGCCACCGCCTGCGCAACTTCATCCGGCCCCAGACGCCGGCCGAAACCGCCGCCGGAGAAGGTGTTGTGGACATAGACATTCTCCGGCTTCATCCCGGAAGCTTGCGCGGCAAAACTCAGCGCCTGGTCGGCGTTCTGCGTGCCGACCCAGACATCGACGCGGTCGGCCTGCACATGCGCAATCGCGTTCAGCGGCTCCATAGGCGCATGCGCGATGATCGGCACGTCGTAAGTGGCCTCGATCACTTTTGCGGCCTTCGCCAGCGCGGCGTCGACATTGCCGTCGTGCCGTGCCTCCGCGCCCTTTTGATCGAGCGCATCGAGATAGGCTTTGCGGAACTGCGCGCTATTCGTCGTGCCCGCCGCGCCCACTTCCCATTCGATCGGCAGCGCTTTCAGTGCCGCCTGCGCGCGATAAGTGCGGTCGGCCACGACCGCGACTGCGTCCTTCAGCTTGACCACCTGCATGACGCCGCGTCGCGACGTGACTTTGCTTTCGTCAGCGGACTTCAGCGTGCCGCCGAAGACGGGGCATTTCATGACGGCCGCCCGCACCATGCCCGGCACTTCGAGGTCAATGCTGTATTTCGCCGAGCCGTTGATCTTGAGCGGAACGTCCAGACGCGCCAGCCGCCGGCCGATGAATTTGTACTGGTCCGGCCGCTTCAGCGCCGGCTCTTTGTCGAGCTTGATCGCAGCCGCCTCTGCTGCCAGCTCGCCGAAGCGGAAGCTGCGCCCGCTCGGTTTGTGCGTGATCCGGCTCATCGCGGCTTCGCATTCCGCCGTCGGCACGTTCCAGCGTTTCGCCGCCGCGGCGATCAGGCGTTCGCGCGCGCTGGCGCCGGCCTGCTGCACGATCACCCCGGTTTCGCGCACCGCACGGCTGCCACCGGTGGCAAGCGTGCCGTAAACCTTATTTTCGCGAAAATTGCGATTGGCGGAAGCGTATTCCGGCCTGACGAACGCCCAGTCGCATTCGAGCTCTTCGGCGACAATCTGGGGCAGGGCGGTGAAGCTGCCTTGCCCCATCTCGGCGCGTCCATAGCGGATGATCACCGTGTCATCGGGCTGGATCACCACCCAGGCGTTGATCTCGCCGGGATAGCGCGTGGTGTCGTCGTTCCACGGACGTACGCTGAGACTGGCCGCTTCGGCCGGAACGGTGCCGACGCCGAGCGCGAAACCGCCGGCAGCCGTCAGTGTGCTGACGACGAATTGGCGGCGGGAGAGAGTCGTGTGGATGGTCATGGTTTCCTCCCTCAGGTCCGCATCAAAGCGGCCGCGCGATGGACCGCGCGGCGGAGCCGCTCATAGGTGCCGCAGCGGCAGATATTGGTCAGATTGGCGTCAATATCCGCGTCACTCGGATTGGGATTGGTTTTGAGAAATGCCACCGTCGCCATGATCTGGCCGGACTGGCAATAGCCGCATTGCGGCACCTGTTCGGTCAGCCACGCCTGCTGCACCGGATGGTTGCTGTTGGGCGACAGACCTTCGATGGTGGTGATCTGGGCTCCTGCGACAGTCTTGACCGGCACCGAGCAGGAACGCACCGCCTGCCCGTTGACATGCACGGTGCATGCGCCGCACTGGGCGATGCCGCAGCCGAATTTCGTTCCTGTCAGCCCGATCTCTTCCCGCAACACCCAGAGGAGCGGGGTTTCGTCCTCCACATCGACCTGATGCGAGGTCCCGTTGACGCTGATGTTGACCACGGCGTGCTCCCTCCCGCTTTTCCGCCCGACCTGCCGGTGCGAACCGGCCCGCCCGAAGTTAGCACGCCCCGTCGCCTGTGGGCAGTGGACCCGTGGCGCCCGGGGATGCCCGCGGGTGGTCCGCAGCGTGCCGAAAGGTGAGATGGTCTGCCGGGTGCTCGCAGGTCGCAGGCGCCGGAAAACCGGAAGCGCCCGACCCTGACGTTAGGCCGGCCCGCCGATCGCGTTTAGCTGTCGCATGACTTCGTCCGATAATGCGAGATCTGAGGCGGCGAGATTTTCGCGCAAGTGATTTACCGATGACGTTCCGGGAATGAGCAGGATGTTCGGTGCACGGGCGAGCAGCCATGCCAGTGCGACTTGCATGGGTGTCGCGCCGAGCGCTTTGGCAACCCTCGAGAGCGTATTCGACTGCAGCGGCGAGAAACCGCCAAGTGGGAAGAAAGGCACATATGCGATGCCCGAGCGGCTCAACTCCTCGATCAGCGCGTCGTCATCACGGTGGGCGAGATTGTAATGGTTCTGTACACACACGACGTTGGCAATTTTGCGCGCTTCCGCGACTTGCGAGGACGTCGCGTTGCTTAGGCCGAGATGCCGAATGAGTCCCTGCTGCTGCAGCTTTGCAAGGGCGGCGAACTGCTCCGTGATCGGCGCTTCGGTGGGTGCGTGCACCGCGCCCATGATACGCAGGTTGACGACGTCCAGCGTATCAATTCCGAGATTTCGCAAATTGTCGTGGACCGCGCGTGTGAGATCGGCCGGACTTTGCGCGGGATTCCACGACGCATCGGCTCCGCGCATCGCGCCCACTTTGGTGACGATCGTAAGGTCGCGCGGATAGGGATGCAGCGCCTCACGGATGAGCTGGTTCACGGTGTGCGGCCCGTAGAAGTCGCTGGTATCGATGTGATTGACACCGGACGCGACGGCTTCGCGAAGCACCGCAAGCGCCATTGCGCGATCCTTCGGTGGGCCGAAGACGCCGGGGCCGGCCAGCTGCATGGCGCCGTAGCCCATGCGGTTCACGCTGCGATCGCCGAGCTGGAAGGAAATACCGGAAGTGATCCTGGCCATGACGGGCTCTCCATTTTTCTCCTTCAGAAGTTATCTCTATAATCATGTGATCATAAGCGGCGCAGCAGGAAAACCGCATCGTGACGCATTTGTTTCGCGCAAATCGCAGATGGAGCACCTGATTGAAGCGAATCGCCGTTTTAGGCTATGGCGCAGTCGGTCGCGAAACAGCGGCACTGTTTGCCGCGCGCGGTGACGATGTCATTGTCGCCCAGCGCCATGCGCCAAAGCAATTGCCGATGGGCGTTCGCTTCGCCGCCTGCGATGTAACCTCCCGGGAATCGGTCACGACGGTTTGTGCTGGGCGCGATGTCGCGATCTGCGCCGTCGGTTTTCCGTATGATTGGCGGGTTTGGGAACGTACCTGGCCGGCGGCTATCGATGCACTTCTGTCCGCCTGTGAGCATACCGGCGCGCGCTTTGTGTTTGCTGACAACCTCTATATGGCCGGTCCACAGACGGCGCCGCTGACCGAAGATTTGCCGCTCACGAATTACGGCCAGAAGCCGCGCATTCGGTCGGCCATCACACGCTTGTGGCAAGCGGCGCATGTCAGCGGGCGGGTTCGCGCAGTTGCCGTTCGCGGGTCAGATTTCTACGGCCCGGACGTCTCCACATCTGTGCTGTCCGCCTTCGGCGTCGCACGGCTCCTCCGGGATCAGGCCGCCCTGATTCCATACAGCCCCGACTTCCCGCACGACTTCACCTATGTTCCGGATTTCGCCCACGCAATTGTCACGCTGGCTGATGCCTCGGATGATGCCTATGGCCAGGCCTGGAATGTCCCGAACGCGCCGACGCATACGCTTCGCGAGTTACTGACGCTCTCCGCACAAATCGCTCGCGTGCGGCTGCACGTGCGCGTCATACCCGGTTGGCTGATGCCCGTAATGGGGCTGTTTTCCCGCGACATCCACGAACTGATCGAAATGCGCTTTCAAACCGACCGCCCGTACCGCGTCGACGCGACAAAATACAAAACCCGCTTTGGGGGCGATCCGACTCCGTTCGAGCAGGGGCTCGGTGCAACTATCGAATTCTATCGCCGCACCGCTTGATGCGCCCCGCTCTATTCTGCGGTCAAAAGGCGCTCGCCGAAGCGGAGGTTGCGGGGGTCCCCATGCCTCGGTGGATGTCGTCCCCGCCGGTGCCGGATTTGGCATCATTGATCTGCGAACCGGGTATTTGCCACGCGGTCCGAAGCTGATGACGTTTCTCTATGAAGGCCAAGCTCGCCCGATCTGATCGCCGGACACGCCGCGTTTATTTGGCAGACACGGGAATCTGTGTCTGAGCGCCGACGCGACTCCTTGCCACAACACGTTGCTTCACCAGACCGTAAATTGCCGGGATAACCAGAAGCGTCAGGATGGTCGAAGAAATCATGCCGCCAACCATCGGCACGGCGATCCGTTGCATCACCTCCGAGCCCGTTCCTGTGCTCCACAGGATTGGAAGAAGGCCGGCCATGATGGCCGCCACGGTCATCATCTTCGGACGCACGCGTTCCACGGCGCCTTCGATAATGGCACCGCGCAGGTCATCGCGCGTGAGCGGTTTTCCTTCCGCGTTTCGCCGCGCGGTGACATCCTTCCACGCATTGTCCAGATAGATCAGCATCACCACGCCAGTCTCGGCTGCAACTCCGGCGAGCGCGATGAAGCCAACCGCGACGGCGACGCTGAAATTGAAGCTCATCATGTAGACCAGCCAGAAACCTCCTGTCAGCGCAAAGGGCACGGAGAGCATCACGATAAGCGTCTCCGTCAGGCGCTGGAAATTCAGATACAGCAGCAGGAAAATGACAAACAGCGTGAGCGGAATGACGGTCGCGAGTCGCGCCTCGGCGCGCTCCAGATATTCGAACTGACCGCTCCACTCGGCATGGTAGCCGGGCGGGAATTTCACGGATTGTTCGACCGCACGCTGCGCATCGGCGACATAGCCGCCGAGATCGCGTCCTTGCATGTCGACATAGACGTAGCCGACCAGTTGGGCATTTTCGGTGCGGATCGAAGGCGGACCGGGATCGATCGTGATCTGAGCGATCTGCCCCAATGGAATGGAAGCTCCATCCGGTGTATTGACCAGCACATTATCCGCGATCGCCTCGGGATCGTCACGCAGATCGCGCGGGTAGCGGACGATCACCCCGAAGCGTTGCCTGCCTTCGACTGCGGTGGTGACCATTTCACCGCCCAGCGCGGTCTGTATCACGTCCTGCACATCCCCGATCTTCAGATTGTAGCGCGCGAGTTGGGCGCGGTCGGGCACGATGTCGAGGTAGTAGCCGCCCATCACCCGCTCGGCGAAAGCGCTGGTCGTACCGGGAACCGTGCGGATGACGCTTTCAACCTGTTTTGACAGCCGGTCGATCTCGCCAAGATCGGGGCCAAAGATCTTCACGCCGACTGGCGTGCGGATTCCCGTCGAAAGCATGTCGATGCGCGCCCTGATCGGCATCGTCCAGGCATTGCTGACGCCGGGAAACTGCAGGGCTGCGTTCATATCGGAAATCAGCCTGTCCGTAGTCATACCTTTCGGCCACTGCGATTCAGGCTTGAGGTTGATGACGGTTTCAAACATTTCCAGCGGCGCCGGATCGGTCGCGGTGTCCGCACGGCCTGCCTTTCCGAAGACGGAATCCACCTCGGGGAAGGATTTGATGATGCGGTCCTGTACCTGGAGAATCTGTGCCGCTTCGGTCACGGACATGCTCGGAAGGCTGACCGGCATGTAGAACAGGGTGCCTTCGTTCAGCGTCGGCATGAATTCGCTGCCGGTGTGCAGCACGGGATAGACCGAAATGCCAAGAATCACCAAAGCGGCAAGGATCGCGGTCACGCGCCAGCGCAAGACAGTGTTGATGATGGGACGATAAATCCAGATCAGGAAGCGGTTCAGCGGGTTTCGACGCTCGGGCATGATTCGTCCGCGCACGAACAGACGCATCAGGACCGGAACCAGCGTGACCGACAGCAGTGCGGCGCCCGCGAGTGAAAAAGTGTAGGTATAGACCAGCGGCTTGAACAGCCGGCCTTCCTGCGCCTCAAGTGTGAACACCGGCAGAAACGAAGCGGTAATCACCAGCAGGCTGAAAAACAGCGCCGGCCCGACTTCCACCGCGGCTTTGATCAGTACTTCCGTCCGCGATGCGTCCGGAGGCGCGCGCTCGAGCCGCTTATGCGCGTTCTCAATCATCACAATGGCGGCGTCCACCATTGCCCCGATGGCGATGGCGATACCGCCCAGACTCATGATGTTCGATGAAACGCCGAGCGCATGCATCACGATCAATGCGATCAGAACCCCGATCGGCAGCATGATGATGGCGGCCAGCGCGCTTCTCGCATGCATCAGGAACACGATGCAGACCAGCGCCACGATGGCGCCTTCCTCAACCAGCGTATGCGTCAGGGTGCCGACCGCGCGGTAGATCAGGCTGGAGCGGTCGTAAACCGGAAGAATCCTCACGCCTGCGGGAAGGCTGTTGGCAATTTCTGCGATCTTCTGCTTCACATTGTTGATTACGGAGAGCGCATTTTCGCCGTCACGCTGCAGCGCAATGCCGCCCACGACTTCACCGGTCCCGTTCAAGTCGGTGAGCCCGCGCCTTTCGTCCGGTCCGAGTTGCACATGGGCAACGTCGCGCAGCAACACCGGCACGCCATTGTTGGATTTCAATGCGATCTGTTCGAGATCATTGATTCCGCGCAGGTAACCGCGGCCGCGCACCATATATTCGCGCTCGCTCATTTCGATCACGCGGCCGCCCACGTCCTGGTTGCTGGCGCGAATGGCGTCGGAGACGGCGGATAGCGGAATGCCATAGGCACGCAGTTTTTCGGGATCGACGACCACCTGATATTGCTGCACGAAACCGCCGACGCTCGCGACTTCTGCCACGCCCTCTGCTTTGGTCAGTTGATAGCGGACAAACCA
>JAGWSK010000308.1 GCA_028869355.1 Alphaproteobacteria bacterium
CTACCTCGCCGCGAGGCCGCGCGCACACCGCGAGGGGGTGGCGGATTTTTTTCCGCCTGACCATAGAAAATGGTTCCTGCGCAGTGTCGGCGCCGTCGGAGAAATGCTCAAAGAGTGGATCCTCGGCCAGCTTGTGCTGATGGTGACAGTTGGCGTTCTTTCAACCGTCGCGGTTGCCGCGATCGGATTACCGAACCCGATACCTCTCGGATTGGTCGCGGGCCTGACCGAAGCCGTCCCCTATCTCGGCCCCTGGGTCGGCGCGGTTCCCGCATTGCTGGTGGCGGTCACGGTTTCGAACGGGTTCGAGCCGGTCATACTGACGGCGATTGCCTATCTCGGCGTCCATCTGATCGAGGGTTATGTCGTGGGCCCGCTGATCCAGCGCTGGTTCGTCGGCATACCGCCGGCCATCATGCTGCTCGGAATTTTTGCCGCCCAGCTGATCTTTGGTTTGCCGGGCGTGATTTTCGGCGGCCCCCTGGCGGTGGCGATTTTTGCCGCCGTCAAAATCGTCTACCTCAAGCAACCGGTTGAGACCGGCGACCAGACCATCAGCGTGTAGGCGCTAGCCGCGGGGCCCGATATAAAGCGCGGATGGAGCGTGGCCCCGCCATCGACATTGCGCAGATCCTGGAACAGGGGAAGATCAGCCGGTTCCAGTTGCGCGTGCTGGCGCTCGGCATATTGGCGCTGTTCGTCAATGGTCTCGACTACAGTGCCGTGAATGTCGCCGCGCCGGCGCTGTTGCGCGCGTTTCACGCCGGGCGAAGCGACATGGGGCCGGTTTTCGGCTGGAGCTTTTTCGGCATCTTTCTCGGCAGCGTCCTGTTCGGCGCGGTGGGCGACCGCTACGGCCGCAAACCGGGGCTGATCCTGTCGGTGCTCGCCTATAGCGTGCCGGCGCTGCTTTGCACGTCAGCCCATTCCCTGGCGGAGTTCAGCCTGTACCGGCTGATTGCCGGGCTGGGCATCGGAGGCGCCGTCCCCAATACGATTGCTTTGCTGACCGAAACCGCGCCCACACGCTATCGCGTCACATTCGTCATGGCGGCATTCGTGGGATATTCGACCGGCAATGCCGCCATTGCCCAGGTGGCGGCGTGGTTCGTCCCATCACAGGGCTGGCAAATTGTTTTCCTGGTGGCGGGTGGATTGGGGTTGGCATTATCAGTTTTGCTTGCCCTCACTTTGTACGAATCCCTGCCGTATCTCGCCGTGACACGGCCCGGTGATTCGACGCTTCGCAAACTGGCTGCGCGCGCAGCCCCGGATCTCGTCATTCCGCAGAACGCGCATCTCGTTGCGTCCGGAAACGCGGCCACACGATTTTCATTGGATCTGCTGTTTTCGTCGTATCGGCGAATCGCAACACCCTTGCTGTGGATCGGGTTTTTTGCCGAGTCGCTGACATTCATGACCTATTCCGCCTGGCTTGCAGTCATTCTGGAACAATCAGGTCTTGCACCACGCGCCGCCGCATTGACTTTCTCCTACGGCGCTTTTGCCGCCATTGTCGCAATTCTGCTGTTTGGCCGCTTGATCGATCGATTCGGTCCGCGCACCACCGTGATACCCGCGGTACTGACGGCTTTATGCGTCGCGGCTCTGGGCAGTGGCCGTCTGTCGCTGCCCGGGCTGTCGGTCGTTGCCGTGCTCGCGATGGGCTGCGCTGCGGCAACGCATCAATCCCTGAACGGGATCGTCGGCAGCTTTTATCCCACCAGTTTCCGCGGCAATGGTGTTGGTTACGCCACGGGCATGGGCCGCATATCCTCGATCATCGGACCGGTCTTCGTCGGCTGGCTGATGGCGGCGAATACGCCGCTTCAGGTCACACTCGTCGCGATTGCCGCTCCGGAACTGGTGGTAGCTGCTGCAGCGGTCGGATTGCATATCGTGCGGAACAGCAGGGCGGCGGCGGGCGACTTCAAGACAATCGCGATCGCCAACGAAGGGGCCGGCAGGCAAGCGGCATGAGCAAAAAGATTCCGCGACTCGAAATGGGGCAGCTTGCGCCGGAAGTGCAGCAGACGCTGGCGGCGCGCGTAAAACGGCTGGGTTATCTCGGTGAATTCTTCAAATGCTCCGGCCACAATCCGGAAGTGCTGGTCTCGTTCATGGAAATGACCGAAGCACTGAAGCACGCGCTGCCCGACCGCTTGACCGAAGCCGGTTCGCTCACAGTCGCCGCGCTGATGAATAACGACTATGAGCGTCATCAGCACGAGCGGCTGAGTGAA